>JAATFK010000619.1 GCA_015655225.1 Solirubrobacterales bacterium
GCAGCGGGACCTGCCACGCCCAGCCGCGCTGGCCGTCGGCGTAGTAGTGGAACTCGTCCATCACGACCTGGCCGACGTCGGCGTCGGGGCCTTCGCGCAGGGCGATGTTCGCGAGCACCTCGGCGGTGCAGCAGATGATCGGGGCGTTCGCGTTGACCGACGCGTCGCCCGTGAGCATCCCGACGTTGGCGGCGCCGAAGATCGCGCAGAGGGCGAAGAACTTCTCCGAGACGAGCGCCTTGATCGGCGCCGTGTAGAAGGTCACGGCGCCGGTCGCCAGCGCGGCGAAGTGCGCGGCGACGGCGACCATCGACTTGCCCGAGCCGGTCGGCGTCGCGAGCACGACGTTGTTGCCGCTGAACAGCTCGATCGCCGCCTCCTCCTGGTGGGGATAGAGGCTCAGGCCCTCGTACGTCGCCCAGTCGACGAAGGCGTCGTAGAGGGCGTCGGCGCTCGGTTCGGCGGGAAGGGCGGCGACGAGGTTCATGCTCCTGTCACCGTAGCCGCCCCGGCCGCCGCCGTGACCTACGGTCTGAGGAGGATCTTGAACGCCCCGTCTTCCTTCTTCTGGAAGATCTCGTAGGCGTGCGGAGCGTCGTCGAGCGGGACGTGGTGGGTCGCGAACTGCTCGACGCCGAGCGGGTCGTCGTCGCCGGTCACGAGCGGCAGCAGGTCGTCGATCCAGCGCCGCACGTTCGCCTGCCCCATCCGCAGCTGCACCTGCTTGTCGAACAGCTGGAGCATCGGCAGCGGGTCGGCGGCGCCGCCGTAGACGCCCGAGAGCGAGATCGTCCCGCCGCGCCGGACCAGCTCGATCGCGAGGTTGAGCGCGGCGAGCCGGTCGAGCCCGGCGGTCTGCATCATTCTCTGCGCGACCGCGTCGGGCAGCAGGCCCGTGATTCTCTGCGCGAGTCTGCCCACCGGCGAGCCGTGCGCCTCCATCCCGACGGCGTCGATCACGGCGTCGGGGCCGCGGCCGTCGGTCAGCTCGCGCACGTAGCCGGGCAGGTCGTCGTGCTCCTCCAGGTGGATCGCCTCGACGCCGTGGGCGCGGGCGCGCTCGAGGCGGTCGGGCACGAGGTCGATCGCGAGGACGCGCTCGACGCCGCGCTGCTGGGCGACGCGGCAGGCCATCTCGCCGATCGGGCCGAGCCCGAGGACGAGCAGCGTGCCGCCGTCCGGCACGGCGGCGTACTCGACCGCCTGCCAGGCGGTCGGCAGGACGTCGGAGAGGTAGACGAAGCGGTCGTCGGACGGTCCCTCCGGCACCTTGATCGGGCCGTACTGGGCCTGCGGGACGCGCAGGTACTCGGCCTGCCCGCCCGGCACCTGGCCGTAGAGCTTCGTGTAGCCGAGCAGGGCGGCGCCGGTGCCGTACTCGTGGGTCTGCGTCGTCTCGCACTGCGACTGCAGTCCGGTGCCGCACATGAAGCAGTGGCCGCAGGAGATGTTGAACGGGATCACGACGCGATCGCCCTTGGCGATGTGGGTGACCTCGGAGCCGACTTCCTCGACGATCCCCATCGGCTCGTGGCCGAGGATGTCGCCGGCGTCGATGAACGCGCCGAGCACCTCGTAGAGGTGCAGGTCCGAGCCGCAGATGCCGCTCGACGTGACGCGGATGATCGCGTCGGTCGGCTGCTCGATCGTTGGGTCGGGAACGGTGTCGACACGCACGTCGCGCGTGCCGTGCCAGGCCAGTGCCTTCATGTCAGATCCTTCGCTTTCAGTTCTGTCCGGGATTCACTCGTTGCGCCGTCCGACGCCGGAGGCGAGCTCGCGGCGACGCAGGCGGCCGCTGGTGGCAGCGGCGAGCGGTGGGGTGGGGAAGTCGGCGCCGTCGCGCAGGCCGTCGAGCAGCTCCAGGAGCGCGTCGGTCGCGCTCACCTTCGGCCTCCAGCCGAGCTGCTCGCGGGCCCGCGTCGTGTCCATCAGCGGCACGCCGAGGGCGAGGTCGATCCAGCCGGCCGGGGTCGGCTGCAGCCGCAGCCGCCAGGAGACGTCGGCGAGGGCGCGCAGGACGCCGCCGCGGACCGGCAGGCGCCGCGCGCCCAGCACGTCGGCGAGCAGGCCGGGATCGATCACCGGGTCGGCCGCGACGTTGAAGGCGCCGTGGACGTCGGCGACCAGCGCGCGGCGGTAGGCGTCGCCGACGTCGCTCGCGTGGACCGCCTGGAAGCGCAGCCGCGGCGTGTCCGGCACGAGCGGGATCAGCTGGCGGCGCACGAGCGCGTTCGGCAGCAGCGGCCCGGCGAACAGCCGGCGGATCCCCGTCGCCGCCTCGCGCTTGAAGATCAGGCCGGGGCGCAGCCGCACGACGCGCAGCGTCGGGTGCTCCTCCTCGAGCCGGTCGAGCAGCCGCTCGCACTCCGCCTTGTGACGGGAGTAGAAGAGGCTCGCGATGCCGTCGGTCGGCCACGACTCGTCGACGAGACGGTCCTTCGGGCCGGGTGAGTAGGCGCCGACCGAGGAGGCGAAGACGAGCTTCGGCACGCCGGCGCGGGCGGTCGCCTCGAACACGCGCCGGCTGCCCTCGACGTTCACCGCGCGCAGGGCGCGCTCGTCGCGCGACGGCTGGATCAGCCACGCCAGGTGGACGACC
>JAATFK010000669.1 GCA_015655225.1 Solirubrobacterales bacterium
CCAGCACAGGGATGGTGTAGTCTTTGTGGTCCGTTTAGCCATCCTTGTCGAGGCTGACTGACAGTTCGGCCTCGACTTCGCCGTTATTCAGTTGCACCGGGACCACCGACTTGACCACCCCGACTCGGGCGCCGCCGATCCGCACCTCGTTCGCCTTGACCAAGGCGTCGGCGTCGGGGACGCGCGCCTTCAGGTTGTAGGTCGAGACGAACGGGAGGCCGTTGTTGGCGTTGTAGGCGAGGAAGACGGCGACGATCACGACCAGCACGGTCGCCGCGCCGATCAGGATGGGGTTCGCCGCCACGGAGACGCCGCGCCGCTTCCTCATCTCGACCCCCCGTCGCCGAGCAGGTAGCCGAGCAGCGGAGCCTCGGCATCGGCGCTCGCGCCCTGCGTTCTGACGGACGCCGGCGGCTGGCTCGCGGCCGCCTGCCGGACCTGTTCGTCGCCGCTCGCCGGCGTCGTCGTGGCCGGCGGCCTGGTGGCGGCCGGCGGCGTCGTGGCGGTCGGCGCGGTCGTCGTCGACGGCGGCGTGGTCGCCGTGGTCGTCGTCGTGGTCCCGCCCGCCGACGCGGCGCTCGCCGACGCGTCGTGCGTCGAGGTGAACGTCGAGTCGCAGCCGCCGCTGGGGTCGTAGGCCGTCTCGTAGATGGTGCACTGCCCGACGTAGAGATACGTCAGCAGGAAGTGGCTGACGGAGTCGAAGCTGTTGAGCGATCCCGCCAGTCCGACGATCGCGTCGCCGAGGCGGTTGAAGCCGAAGTGCGACTCGAGGCTCCCGAGGCCCTGCCCGAGCTGCTGGGCGACCGGCTTGACGGCCGTCGCGAAGCGCTGCACGTCGTTCACGACCGGCTCCGCGGCCGGCAGTGCCTGGGAGCCGACCGCGGCCGCGTCGCCGAGCGTCTTGACGGCCGGCAGCGCCTCCGTGCTGAACGGGCCGAGCTGCTGGAAGACCTGGTTGATCGAGGGCGCGGCCGACTGCAGGTCGGCCAGCACCGGGGTCGCCTGGTCGGTCAGGTCGCCGAGCTTCTGCGCGGTCGGGCCGAGCTGCTCCAGGAAGCCCGGCAGCTTCTGGATGTTGGCCTCCAGCGCGTCGCCTCTGGCGGCGGTCGCGTCGGCCGTCACGCCGGCCTTGTCGACGAAGTCGCCGAGCTGCCCGCGGTCCCGCGCGAGCGGCGCGAGCGCGGCGTCGGAGTCGGCCGCCAGCGAGGCGAGCGTTCTGTTCTGGCCGGCCAGCAGCTTCAGCACCTTGTCGGTCTGCTCGAGCGCCGGGTCGGCGCGCCGGATCACGTCGCGCAGCTCGCTGCCGTTGCCGGCCAGCCCGGTGCCGAGCTCGTTCAGGATCAACGCGAAGCGCTGGCGCTCGGGCATCTGCATGACGTCGCCGATCAGGTCGACGTCGACCGGCGAGGACGTGCGGTCGAGCGGCAGCAGGTACTGGCCCTTGCCGTCGCCGCTTCTGATCTTCGTCAGCAGCGGCGCCGGTCTCGCGTTCGCGCTCTTCGGCTCGGTCGGCTGGCACTCGACGAACTTCTCGCCGATCAGCGACTGCGGCCGGATGATGCAGTTGGCGTCGGCGCGGAAGTCCTTGAACGCGGGGTCGGTGATCTTCATCACGACGACCGCCTTCTTCTGCTTCGTCACGTCGAGCGCGGCGACCGTGCCGATCTTCGCGCCCGCGACCTTCACGTCCTCGCCGGGGACGAGGTAGCCGGCGTCGTCGAAGATCGCGCGCACCTCGTAGGTGCCTCCGCCGCCGCTGCGCTTGGCGCCGGTGCCGAGCACGAGCACGGCGAGCGCCGCGACGATCACGAGGGCGAGCGCGAGCAGCCGTCTCATGGGCCGGGGACCAGCTCTCTGGCGTCGCAGTCGAAGCCGGCCGGCACGAACGGGTTGGAGCCGTCGGGGCGCGCCTGGCTGGCGCTGCCGGGGCAGCGGCGCAGGTTCCCGACGTCGAGCTGCGAGAGCCGCTGGTTCGGGGAGACCGGGTTCAGCACCGAGGTGCCGTCGGCGTTCTGGCTGAACTGGAACGCGCCCGAGAGCGGCATCACGCGGATGAAGTGGCCGTTCGCGTCGTAGTTCGCGGCCGCCTCGCCGAAGTCGCGGAACCAGCCGACGAGGTCGGGCGTGTACGGCCGCGCGTAGTCGATCACCGGCTGGCCGGCTCTCAGCGCCTTGACGCCGGACTTCGAGGTCGCGCTGACCTGCTTCGCGAGCTGCGGCGTCTGCTGGAGGATGTCGGTCAGGTCGTTGCCGGAGCCCGGTCTGCTGATGATCGTGCTGAGCTGGCCGAAGGCCGGCGTCGCCTCCTGGACGAGCGGCCGCAGGGCGGCGAGGAACGGCGCGAAGCGCTTCGTCGCCGGCTTCGAGGCGTCGACCAGCGGCGTCAGGTCGCCGAGCGTCGAGCGCAGGTCGACGAGCGTCGAGTTGCCCTCCCGCAGCGTGTCCGGCAGCACCCCGATGGCCTGCGAGAGCGACTGGTTCTCGGCGCCGATCGTCCCCATCGTCGTGCTGAGGTTGCCGATCAGGCCGGTGAGGTCGTCTCTGCGCTGCGCGACCGCGCCCAGCACCGCGCCGCCGCTCTGGAGCGCCTGCGTCAGCGAGGTCGTGTCGCGTGTCAGCTCGCTCACGAGCTGGTCGGTCGTCGAGATCGCCGGGTTGAACGCTCTCGCGGCGGCGTTCACCTCGGGCCCTCTGTTCTCGTACTGCTTGGCCGAGCCCTGGATCACGTCCTGCAGCCCTCTGCGCGTCGCCGGGTCGAACGTGTTGAAGACCTGGTCGAGGTCGACCGTCGGGGTCGTGTCCTGCTCGGTGAGCGTCGCGCCGTCTCTCAGCTTGGGCCCGTTGTTCGGCCCCGGCGTGAGCGCGATGTAGCGGTTCGCGACGCCGGAGAGCGACTGCAGCCGGATGTCCGCGGTCGTGCCCTCGTGCAGCGGCGCGTAGGGCTTCGAGACCGAGATCGTGATCTGCGCCTGGTTGTCCTGCGTCAGCGAGATCGCGTCGACGTTGCCGATCCGGCGCCCGCCGATCGTCACGTTGTCGCCCTTCACGATCTGGCTCGCGTCGATGAAGCGCAGCTTGTACGTCTCCGAGCCGGGGCCGGACAGCAGCACGATCGCGATCACGGCGATCACGATCACGAGCGCGGCGGCAGCGGCGCCACGGGCGATCGTCATCGCCGGCCCTCGGAACGAGGAAGGGGCGCCTGGAGACGGAAGTCAGACAAGGCTCAGGTTCAACTCGACAGTGAGGTCCGGACCGGAGAACCCCGGCTATTCCATCCCGAGCGGGCCTTGCGACTCGCCGCTGAGGAACTGCCGAACGAAGGGGTTCTCAGACGCGAACAGGTCGGCCGCCGGTCCCGACTCGACGATCCGGCCACGCCACAGGACCGCGATGAACTCGGCGACCCGACGCGCGCTGGCGATGTCGTGCGTGATCACGACGTACGCGCCGCCGTTCTCCTCGTGGATCTCCTTGATCAGCTCGCAGAGCAACGCCGTGCGGACCGGATCGAGGCCCGAGTCGGGCTCGTCGAAGAGGACGATGTCGGGATCGAGCACGAGCGCGCGCGCGAAGCCGGCGCGCTTGCGCATGCCGCCCGACAGCTCGTTCGGCATCATCTCGTTCGCCTCGCCGAGCCCGACCTCACGCAGCCGCGCGTTGACGATCTCGGCGATCTCCTCCTCGCCTCTGTCGGTGTGCTGCCGCAGCGGGAAGGCGACGTTGTCGTAGAGGTTCATCGAGCCGAACAGCGCGCCGTCCTGGAACAGGACGCCGAACTTTCTGCGCATGTCGAACAGCTCGTCGTCGACCATGTTCGGGACCGACTCGCCGTGCACGAGAATGTCGCCCTGGTCGGGGTAGAGCAGTCCGACCATGTGCTTGATGCAGACCGACTTGCCGGTGCCCGACGGCCCCAGGATCATCGAGATTCTGTTCTCCGGGATGCCGAGGTTGAGGCCGCGCAGCACGCGGTTGCGGCCGAACGCCTTGTGCACGTCGAGGAACTCGATCGCGTCCTCGACGCCCTCGACCGAGTGCTTCGTCCCGGTGTGCCACTGGAACTCCTCGTCGTCGGTCCGCGCGACCGGCTCGGAGACGACCGAGATGCGCGAGCTCGCCACGTCGGTGGAGGTGGAGGGCACGGTCGCGGGCGGGCCGGCCGGCGGCGCCTCCAGCTCGGGCGCCTCCGTGTCGGCGTCCTGGGCGAGCAGCTCGACGTCGTCGTCCCGCGGCGCGTCCGCGCCCTTCTCGAAGTCGGATTCGCTCACGTCATCCTCCAATCGGCGCACGGGGGTTCGCGCCCCAGAAGATCTGGGTGCCGAGCATCCCGATCAGGTGGACGGCCACGATGTTCAGGACCATCGACTTCGCCGTCGCGGTCCCGACTCCCACCGGGCCACCGCGCGCGTTGTAGCCGTAGTAACACCCGACCAGCACGATCACGGTCGCCATCGCCATCGCCTTGATCGCGCTGAAGAGCAGGTCGGGAGGGTTCTGGAACATCCAGAAGATCAACGAGTAGCCGCCGGCAGAGACCTCGTGGATCTGCACCACCACCGCGAGGTAGCTGGCGAAGAAGCCGGAGCGGACGGAGGCGATGTAGACGAACGGCAGAACCATCCAGGAGGCGAGCAGGCGCGTCGCGCAGAGGAAGGTCATCGAGTTGATGCCCATCACCTCGAGCGCGTCGATCTCGTCGGAGATCCGCATCGAGCCGAGCTCGGCGACGATCCCGGTGCCGACCTTCGCGGCCATCATGTAGCCGAAGGCGTAGGGCACCAGCTCGCGCAGGTCGCACCAGGCGGCGAAGACGCCGGCGTAGGTCGGCGTGCCGGTCCCGCGCGTGAAGTACGCGCCCTCGATCCCGCACTGCAGGCCGATGATGAAGACGAGGCCGCAGATCACGAGCGTCGAGCTGAGGATCAGGATCCCGGCCTGGCGCAGGGCCTCGCCGAAGAAGCGGAAGACGCGGCCGCCGAAGACCTGGCCGAGGACCTGGCCGCAGAAGCCGGCGATCTCGCCGAACGTCTCGATCCACGCGCGCGGCGCTGCCAGCAGGCCGTTCATCGCGGGATGTTGAGGGCCGGGTGGGTGGCGAGCAGCGTCTGCGTGAACACGTAGTTGAACGCGAAGACGCCCATGAACGCGATCACGACCGCCTGGTTGACGGCCCGACCGACGCCCGCCGCGCCCCCGGACGCGGTCATCCCCTTGTAACAGCACACGATCGCGATGATCGCCCCGAACAGCGTCGTCTTGACGATCGAGCCCCACAGGTCGGTCGTCGACGCGTTCGTGAAGAAGGTCGCCCAGAACGGTCCCAGCGGCTCGCCGTTGACGAGCGTCGCGATGATCCCGCCGAAGATGCCGAAGATCAGCGCGTAGACGTCGAACAGGCCCGTCACGAGCATGAGGGCGAGGAAGCGCGGCACGACGAGGTTCTTCACTGGGTCGACGCCGAGCACCTGCAGGGCGTCCAGCTCCTCGCGGATCTTGCGCGCGCCGAGGTCGGCGGTGATCGCGGTGCCGGCGACGCCGGCCAGCACGATCGCGTCGACGAAGGGCGCGAACTCGCGGATCGAGGAGAGCACGTAGAAGCCGCCGAGGCGGTCGAGCGCGCCGAACAGGACGAGGAAGTTGGCCGCCTGGATCCCGACCGCGCCGTAGCCGAACGCGATCGTCGAGATCAGCAGCGGGAACCAGCAGAGCTTCAGCGCGAAGAGGAACTGCGAGACGAACTCCCCGCCATACGGGTACGGGGGCCTGATCGCGGAGACGATCGTCTTCCCCGTCAGGATCATCATGTCGCCGACCTCTTCGAGGAGGTTCCTCGTGGGGAGAAGCGCTCGATCAGCGACCGCTCGGACCATCTCTCCAGTTCCTCCCATTCTCTCTCGTCGCGAACGCGCCGGAACGGCGCCCTCACGGCGACAGCGTATGACACGGACTCGACACGTGCCAAACGGGAACCGTCGCGCGCACCGGTCGGGAGACAGCGCGTTCTCCAGCCGCCCAGTCCCGTGTTGTGCAGGGAACTCGCAACCGGCGGACGGGTCCCGACCCGGTGGTATGTTGGCCGCGCTGTGCCATGGAGAGGAGCGATCCTGCGCCGGGGAGCGGCAGCCGGCGCGGCTGCCTCGCTCCTGCTCGTCTCCGGCTGCGGCGGGGGCACCCGCCAGGACGCCGGCGACCACGACGCGACCTACCGTGTCACGGTGACGGACGCCAGCTTCCCCGCGCGTCAGTCACTGGCCCAGTCGAGCGAGCTGCGGATCACCGTCCGCAACGACGACAGCCACGCGATCCCCGACCTCGCCGCGACGATCACCGGCACCAGCGGCGGCACCGCGAGCGCCGCGTTCGGCCAGCCGAGCGCCGAGTCGGGGCAGGCGTCCAGCTCGCGGCCCGTCTGGATCGTCGACGACGGACCCGCCGACGGCACCACCGCCTACGCGAACACGTGGGCGCTCGGCAGCGTCGCGCCGGGCGCGAGCAGAACCTTCGTCTGGCACGTGACCGCGACCGTGCCCGGCACGTTCCGCGTGCGCTACGTGCTCGCCGGCAGCCTCGCCGGCAAGTCGAAGCTCCAGCTCGGCTCGGGCGCGATCCCGCACGGCAGCTTCCTCGTCCACGTCAGCGCCAGACCGGCGGAGACGAGAGTGACGGCCGCCGGCAAGATCCTCAGCGTCCCGGGCGACTGACCCCGCAACGCACGAGGGCCCGCGACGCTTGCGCGCCACGGGCCCCCGCGTTGCACGGACCGGCACCGCCCGTCATTACGGTGCCGGAACCGAGTTGGTGGTCGAGCTAGACGGTCGCCGTCGCCCCCGGATGCGCCTGGAGCGTCTCCTCACCGGCCTCGCCGGTGCGGATGCGGTACGCCTGCTCGACGGGGATCACGAAGACCTTGCCGTCGCCGATCGAGCCGGTCCTCCCGTGCTTGAGGACGGTGTCGACGATCGTCGAGACGTCGCCGTCGGCGACGACGCACTCGATCTTGATCTTCGGCCGCAGGTAGTTCGTGACGGACGATCCCCGGTACTGCTCGGTGATCCCTCTCTGCCGCCCCGACCCCTTCACCTCGGTGATCGAGAGCGACGGGAAGCCGAGGTCGAGCAGCTCGGTGCGAATCGGCTCGAACGCCTCGTGCCGGATGTACGCCACGACGAGCTTCATGCGGGAACCTCACTGGGATTGATCGTTGACGCCGGCGAGCCGACCCCCGCCGTTCCCGACGGGAATGCGCCGATCAGCTCGGGCGCGGGGATGAACTGCTCCGGGTACCCGTACACGCCGTGCTCGGAGATGTCCAGTCCGGCGTCCTCCTCCTCCGCGCTGACACGCAGGCCGTACGTCTTCTTGATCGCCCAGAAGACGGCTTAGCTGAAGACGAAGACGAACGCGAACACCACCACGATCCCGAGCGCCTGCGCCCCGAGCTGGTGGAACGAGCCGTTGTAGAGGATGCCCGCCTTGCCGACCCCGTTGTAACTGGCGAGGTCGGGGTTCGTGAAGATGCCGCACGAGAGCGTCCCCCAGATGCCGGCGATGCCGTGGGCCGAGAGCGCGCCGACGGGATCGTCGATGTATCTGTCGATCGCGTAGACGCTCAGCACCACGAGCACGCCGGCGACCGCGCCGATGATGACCGCCGCCCACGGCTCCACGTAGCCCGAGGGCGCGGTGATCGCGACGAGCGCGGCGATCGCGCCGTTGCCGGCCATGCCGATGTCGAACGTCTTCGTTCTCAGGCGCGCCGTCAAGAGCGCTAACAGGACGCCGGCGCAGGCCGCCAGCTGGGTCGTGACGACGACCTCCGTGAAGCGGCCGTCGAGCGCGTTGAGCGTCGAGCCCGGGTTGAACCCGAACCAGCCGAACCAGAGGATGATCACGCCGAGCCCGAACAGCGGCATGTTGTGCCCCGGGATCGGTCGCGGCTTGCCGTCGGGGCCGTACTTGCCTCGCCGCGGCCCGAGCTGGAGCAGGACCGCGAACGCGCCGACGGCGCCGATCAGGTGGACCGCCGTCGAACCGGCGAAGTCCTGCATCCCGACGCTCTCCTGCAGCCAGCCGCCGCCGAACACCCAGTGTGAGGCGATCGGGTAGATCAGCGCCGAGAAGATGACGGCATAGATGGCGTAGACGCCGAACTTGATCCGCTCGAGCGTCGTGCCCCACACGATTGCCAGCGACACGGCGCAGAAGACGAACTGGAAGAACCACTTCGCCTCGATCGTCGCGTCCGACGTCCCCATGATCGGGAACGCCTGCAGCGGATCGCCGAAGTCACGCAGGAAGAAGCCCTGGTGACCCATGAACTTGCCGGCGCCGAAGGCGAAGGCGAAGCCGACGGCCCAGTACATGATCCCGGCGATCGAGAAGTTCATCAGGATCTTCGCGATCACCGTCCCGGCGTTCTTCCCCCGCGAGAAGCCGATCTCGAGGAACGCGAAGCCCGCCTGCATGAACATCACGACGAGGCCGGCCACGATCACCCAGATCGAGTTGATGCCGACCGAGTCGGGGAGTCTCCCCGCGTTAGCGGCGTTGAAGGTGTCGGCAAAGGCCGCCCCCGGCACCACCAATAGCGCCACAAGGGCGAGCAGGCCCGCCCCCGTGATCGTTCTCAACTTCATTTTTCCCTCCTGGCTTGACGGTATCCGGCGAGTCTGCGGGAGGGCGCGCAGACCTTCTTTGGCCCGATGTTGAGAATTCACTCACATCCGTGCTCCACAGAGGTGTGGCACGCCAACGCTCCTCCTTGCGGTGTGGATTTCGCCGCTCCGGCGACCTCGGAGAGGCGTTACCCACGCGCGCGAGTGCCCCGTGAAGCTCCCGTATCCCCCTGCAATGGCGCGCTTTAGACACTTGGATAGTGCTCGCCTCTCGGCGACCTCATAGGCTTGCGCCGCACGGAAATCTCATTGCCCGAGATAAGGAACACGCCCGTCTATGTCAAGAATCCGTCAAGAGAATGTCACGGCCGCGCAGTGGTCGCCCAACGGCGAGCTGCTCGGTGCGTTGGATCTCACCGTCGCCGACAACCAGGTCTTCGGCGCCAACGTCTTCACGCCCGCGGAGCAGCGCCAGCGGCTGCCGAAGGCGGTCTACAAGCAGCTCCAGGCGACGCTCGCGCGCGGTGAGGCCCTCGACGGCTCGCTCGCCGACTCGGTCGCGCTCGCGATGAAGGAGTGGGCGCTGGAGCGCGGCGCGACGCACTACGCGCATTGGTTCCAGCCGCTGACCGGCTCGACGGCGGAGAAGCACGACTCGTTCTACGGCCCGACCGGCGAGGGCACCGCGATCGCGGAGTTCTCCGGCAAGGA
>JAATFK010000497.1 GCA_015655225.1 Solirubrobacterales bacterium
CGCCGCAGCCGCCGGCTGACCTGCCGGAGGAGCCCTACGAGGCGTACGCCGAGACCGTGCGCGTCAACCAGGACGGGGTCTGGTGGACCTGCCGCGAGGGCTGCCGGATCCTGCGCGAGCAAGCTCAAGGAGGAAGCGTGATCGTCCTCGCCTCCGTCGCCGGCCAGGTCGGTGGCACCGGCGCCGGCGCCCACTACTGCATGACGAAGGGCGCGGTCGCCCAGCTCGCCCGCGCGCTCGCAGTCCAGATGGGGCCGCACGGGATCACCGTGAACGCCGTCTCGCCGGGGATGATCCGCACGCCGATGACGGCCACACACCTGGAGGACCCCGCCGTGCTCAACGCGGTCACCGCCCTCACGCCGCTCGGGCGCGTCGGCGAGCCGGAGGAGATCGCCGGCGCGGTCGCCTTCCTCACCGGCGAGGACGCCCGCTTCGTCACCGGCGTCGACCTGACCGTGGACGGTGGCTATGTCGCCCGCTGACCCGGGCCTCGACCCCTTCGCGGGCCGCACCGAGCCGGTCGACGGCCGCGTCGTCGAGACCGCGCGCGTGCCGCTCTGGTGCCACGACACCGGTGGCGACGGCGAGCCGCTGCTGCTGCTCGGCGGCTTCACCGCCGGTCACTTCGGCTTCGACTTCGTCCGCCCGCTGCTCGGCGACCGTCGCCTGATCACGTGGGAGCCGCGCGGCCTCGGGCGCTCCGCCCATCCGGCGCCCGACACCGCCGAGTACGGCGTCCCCGTCTGGGCCGACGACCTCGCGGCCCTGCTCGACGCGCTCGCACTCGACCGCGTCCAGGTCTGGGCGATGGGCTTCGGCAGCTACATCGCGCACCGCTTCGCCGCCGTCCACCCCGAGCGCGTGAACGCCCTCATCACCTACACCGACGTCTGGGCCGGCGATCCGCTCAAGGGCTACCCGGCGATCTGGGAGGTCTACGGCGCGATCGTGCGGAACTTCGGCACGACCGGCTTCGGCGCGCGCGTGCTCGCGAACGTCTTCGACGTCTCCGACGTGCCGTGGTTCGGCCCGTGGGAGGCGCGCAACATCGAGCAGGTGCTCCACCCCGAGACGGTCGAGGCGACCGTCGGCCACTGCCTGCTCCACGCCGACGTGCGCGACGACCTCGCCGGGATCGTCGCGCCGACGCTCGTCGTGCAGGGGAGCCGCACGTGGGACGGGCGCGACGTCGACCCCGACGGCGACCCGTCGCTCGTCCTGATGCGCGAGCGGATCGCGGACTTCGCCGTCGCCTCGATGCCCGACGCCCATCCGGCCTACGTCTTCGTGCAGGAGCCGGCCGCCGTCGCGGCCGCCGCGACCGCCTTCCTCGACGCCCATCCGCTGGGGACGCGATGAGCGCGCCCGAACCCCTCGCCGCCGACCTCGACCCGCACCTGCGCCCGCCGGAGAAGCCATGACCGCCGCAACGCTCGCCGACCACCTCGAAGCCGCCCGCCCGCGCCTGCTCGAGGAGCTGGCGGCGTTCACCGCCTTCCCGAGCGTCAGCGCGCTCGACGAGCACGCGCACGACATCCAAGCCTGCGCCGCCTGGGTCGCCGAGCGCCTGCGCGCCGCCGGCCTCGACAACGTCGGCCTCCACGAGGCGGGCGGCAACCCGGTCGCCTACGGCGAATGGCTCGGCGCCGGCCCGACCGCCCCGACCGTCCTCGTCTACGGCCACTACGACGTGCAGCCGCCCGACCCGGTCGAGCTGTGGACCTCGCCGCCGTTTCAGGCGACGATCCGCGACGGCCGGATCTACGCCCGCGGCGTCTCCGACAACAAGGCGCAGATCTTCCTCGCGATCGCCGCGATCGAGGCGACGCTCGGGGTCGACGGCAGGCTGCCGGTCAACGTGAAGGTGATCGTCGACGGGGAGGAGGAGCTGCGCGCCGACCACCTCGACGCCCTGATCGAGCGCGAGCGCGACCTGCTCGCCGCCGACCTGCTGCTGAACACCGACAGCACCTTCCTCGCGCCCGGCGTGCCGTCGGTCCCGGTCGGCGTGCGCGGGATGGTGGCGCTCGAGCTGACCGTCGAGACCGGCTCCAGCGACCTCCACTCGGGCCTCTTCGGCGGCGTCGCCCCGAACGCGCTGCACGTGCTGACCGCGCTGCTGGCGACGCTGCGCGCGCCCGACGGGACGGTCCTCGTGGACGGCTTCGCCGACGACGTCGCCACGGTTCCCGACGCCGAGCGCGCCGCCTGGGCGCAGCTCCCGCTCGACGCCGAGGCGATCCGCGAGCAGGCCGGCACCTTCGCGCTGATGGACGACGGCCAGCACAGCCCGATCGAGCGCCAGTGGGCGCGCCCGACGCTCGACCTGAACGGCATCTGGGGCGGCTTCCAGGGCCAGGGCGTGAAGACCGTGATCCCCGCGCGCGCTCACGCGAAGCTCTCCTGCCGGCTCGTCCCCGACCAGCGGATGGAGGACGTGCTGGCGAAGCTCGTCGCCCACCTCGAAGCGCACACGCCGCCCGACGCGCGGCTGACGATCGACTCGACGCTCGCCGGCGCCCCGCCGATGCTGACCTCGACCGACCACCCCGCGGTGCAGGCGGCGCTCGGCGCGCTGACCGAGGCGTGGGAGCGCCCGGCGCTGCTGACGCGCCTCGGCGTCTCGGTCCCGATCAACGAGATCGCCGCTCGCGTGCTCGGGATCCCCGCCGTGATGCTCGGCTTCGCCGCGCCGACCGACGCGTTCCACGCCCCCGACGAGCACTTCGCGCTCGACAGCTTCGACCGCGGCCTGCGCGCCTTCGTCGCGTTCCTGCCACGACTCGCCGCCGCGTGGGAGGGACCGGCCGCATGAGGCTCCACGTCCTCTCGCTCGGCACCACCGACGTGGACAAGGGCGTCCTGCTGACCCCGGGCGTCGACCTCGGCACCCGCGTCGTCACGCCCGTCCCCGGCTACCTGATCGAGACCGACGGGGGCGAGCGCGTCCTGATCGACACCGGCCTGCACCCGGGTCACATCGAGGACCCGTCGATGACCTGGCGCGACGTGCCCGAGTTCGACGCGATCCTGAGACCGGTGATGGGCCCCGAGCACACGCTCGCGCACCAGCTCGGGCTGATCGGGATGACCACCGACGACGTGACGCACGTCCTCAGCTCTCACCTCCACTTCGACCACGCCGGCCAGCTCGCGGCGTTGCCCGGCCGCCCGATCCTCGTCTCCGGCCCGCACCTGGCGGCGGCGCGCGCGAACCCGGACGGCTTCCCGCCCCGCTACTGGGACCTGCCCGAGCTGGACTACGTCGAGGTCGACGGCGAGCAGGAGCTGTTCGGCGGGATCGAGGTGATCGAGACGCCCGGGCACGCGCCGCACCACCGCTCGTTCGTCGTCCACCTGCCGCGCAGCGGGACGATCGTCCTCGGGATCGACGCGGTCCTCAGCCACCACCAGCTGGAGCGCGACGACTGGTCCGACCAGGTCGACCCCGACGCCGCGACCGCCAGCGGCCGCCGCCTCGCGCGGCTCGCCCACGCGGCCGGCGCGCCGCTCTGGTTCGGGCACGACCCCGACCAGTGGGCGACGCTCCGGCACGCGCCCGCCTTCTACGACTGAGCCGCGGCGCGGCGCGCGACCCGCGCGCGAGCCGCGCCGTGCGCCTCGCGCGCGAGTAACTGCGGACCGCTCAGCCCGAAACCCGCCGTTAACCGACCGCCGGCACGTCCAGCTCGCCGAGGAACGCGTCGATCGCCGGGACGATCCACTCGTGGCTGCCCCAGTCGACGTACTGCGCGGTCAGCTCCTGCTCCAGCGCCGCGCGCAGTGCCGCGTCGTCGGCGCCGTCGGCGCGCAGCTCGCCGACCCGCGCGCGGACGCCGACGAGGTAGTCGCGCGCCTCCGCGATCAGCTCGGTGCCGGCCGGCTCGCCGTGGCCGGGGACGACGACCGCCGGCGCGAGCCGCTCCAGCTCCTCCAGCACCTCGATCCAACGGCTCGCGCGCACGTCGCCGTCGGGCGGGACGATCGGCAGCAGCCGGTTCTCGACCAGGTCGCCGGTGAACAGCACGCCCTCGCGCGGGAGGAAGATCACCTGGTCCCCCCGCGTGTGCGCGGGCCCGTGCTCGATCAGCTCGGCGAGCAGGCCGCCGCCGAGGTCGACCGTCGCCCGGCCGTCGTAGACGAGGTCGGGCGCGACCAGCTCGACGCCCTCCAGCTGCCCCGCGACGCCCGGCCCGAAGGTGCGGAACATCGCGACGTACTCCTCGCCCTTGTCGGCCAGCTCGAGGGCCTGCGCGCGGTTGTAGACGAGCGTCCCGACCGGTCTCAGGACCTGCGCGCCGAAGCCGTGCTCGGGGTGGAAGTGCGTGAGCGTGACGAGCACGCGCGGCTGGTCGGTCAGCTCGCGCAGCTCCGCCAGCACGCGCTCGCCGTTGGCGGGACCCATCGCGGTGTAGACCACGAGCACGCCCTCGGGACCCTCGACCAGCCCGACGTTCGGCACCAGCGGGATGCGGTGGTCGGGGATCACGTGGACGCCCTCGGCGACCTGTCTCGTCGCGCCGCGGGGGATGATCGGCGCGGGCATCTCGGGGGCTTCGGACTCGCTCATCGGGCCAGCTCCTTCGCTCTCGTGGGAAGGCTCGACAGCAGCTCCAGCGCGCTGTGGACGAACAGCCGCACGCCGTGGTCCAGCGCCCCCTCGTCCACGTCGAAGCGCGGATGGTGGTGCTCGAACGTGATCCCGCGCTCGACGTTGCCGGCGCCGAGCATCACGAAGCAGCTCGGCGCGAGCTGCGCGTAGGCGGAGAAGTCCTCGCCGACCATCAGCGGCGTGCCGGCGCGGACCGCGTCGGCGCCGAACAGCTCCGTCGCGATCGACGCGACCCGCGCGGTCAGCTCCTCGTCGTTGAGGACGGCGCGGTAGCCGGGCGTCCACTCGTAGCTGCAGGTCGCGCCG
>JAATFK010000662.1 GCA_015655225.1 Solirubrobacterales bacterium
CGACCTCTCGCGGATCGACTACGACGACAAGCCGACCTACGAGGCGATCCAGCGAGCGGAGACGACCGGCGTCTTCCAGATCGAGAGCCGCGCGCAGATGGCCTCGCTGCTGCGCACCCGCCCCTCGACGCTGAAGGAGCTGACGATCCAGGTCGCGATCGTGCGGCCGGGGCCGATCCAGGGCGGCGCCGTCAACCCCTACATCGAGCGGCGCCAGCGGCTGCGCGTCGAGCCCGGCTACGAGGTCCCCTACGACCACCCCTCGCTGGTGGAGCCGCTGAAGGACACGCTCGGCACGATCATCTTCCAGGACCAGGTGATCGAGGTCGCGCAGGCGTTCGCCGGCTTCTCTCCCGGCGCGGCGGAGGGGCTGCGGCGGGCGATGAGCCGCAAGCGCTCCGAGGAGGCGATCGAGCTGCACCGCCAGTCGTTCGTGGAGGGGGCGATCGCGACCCACGGCGTCGCGCCCGAGCTGGCCGAGCGGGTCTTCGGGATGATCCGCGGCTTCTCCGGCTTCGGCTTCCCGAAGGCGCACGGCGCCGCCTTCGGGCTGCTCGCCTACCAGTCGACCTGGCTGCGCGTCCACTACCCGGCCGAGTTCCTCTGCGCGCTGCTGAACGAGCAGCCGATGGGCTTCTACCCGCCCGACGCGCTCGTCCACGAGGCGCAGCGGCGCGGGCTCGAGATCCTGCCGCCGGATGTCAACGTGAGCGAGGTTGACTGTCAGGTCGAGGGTGAGGGTCGGGTCCGGATCGGCCTCGGCTACGTCCGTGGCGTGCAGGCCGATGACGCGCACGCGCTCGTCGCCGCTCGCCGCGCCGGCGGGCCGTTCCTCGATGCCGGGGAGCTGGCCGCGCGCGCCGGAGCGGGGCGGCCCGCGCTCGAACTGCTGGCGTGGTCGGGCGCCTGCGACGCGATCGCCGGCGGCGACCGGCGCATCGCCCTGTGGCGCCTCGGCGTCGCGACGCCGGGGCGGCGCGTGCCGGGAGGGACCCAGCTGGCGCTGCCGCTGGAGCTGCCCGGCTCGCCCGAGGGCCTGCGCGAGATCGGCGCGTGGGAGTCGCTGCTGGCCGACTACGACACGACCGGCCTGACGGCGCGCCAGCACCCGCTCGCGCTGCTGCGCCCGCAGCTGCCGGCGGACGTCGTCACGAGCCGCGCGCTGTCCGAGCTGCCGCAGCACGCCCGCGTGCGCGTCGGGGGGATGGTCGTGGCCCGGCAGCGGCCGGGGACGGCACAGGGGATCGTCTTCCTGCTGATCGAGGACGAGCACGGGACCGTCAACCTCGTCGTCAAGCCGGAGCTGTACGAGCGCAGCCGCCTGACCGTCCGGACCGAGCCGCTCGTGCTGGCCGAGGGACGGCTGGAGCGGCATCCCGCCGCCGGCGGTGGGATCAACGTGCTGGTCGACCGAATCGTCGCGCTCGACGTCGCCGACCGGCCGCTCGCGCCGGTTCACCAGCTGGGCGCCGCCACGGAGCGCGAACGCCAGGAGCTGGAGGAGGAGAGCGCCGCGATCGGCGACTTCCGGGCCGTCGCGCCGGCCGTCATGAGCTTCGCGCAGGGGCGGCGGCGGTGACGCGCGCGCCCGCCCCCAACCGCCTGGTCATCATGCCGACCGGCGCGTTTCATAACGTTCCGAATATGTCGACAACCCACGCCGCCGCGCTGCTAGGATCGCCGCGCCAAGCAACCGCTGAATTCCCGCATGCCGCGCGGGAAGCGGGGGACCCAAGTAGATCGGGGCGAATCGCACCGCCGCCCGCGTAGCGCCGCTCTTTCGGCGCGAGCCCGACAGCTAACCCCGCAAGCTCGAGAAAGAGGACGGGACAGATGCCACCAGCACCGGCTCCCTCGCGTGGCGAGGCCGAGCGTGGAACCCGCGGAACCAGATCCGGCACGGGCGAGCGCCGCACCGTCACGATCCGCGGCCAGGTCGCGCCGCCGCCGCGGCCGTACCAGTCGACCGCCGCGCGTCGCCGCCCGCCGCGGCGGACGAGCGAGCGGATCGCCGGCTCGCGTCCCGACCGCGCCGCGCTGTGGGCCGTGCTGATGGGGCTCTTCCTGATCCTCGTCGCGGTGATGACCGCGCACTGACCCGCGCGCCGGACGCCGGTCGACCCGCCCCGTCGGCGTCCAGAAACGTGGCCTGCTACTGAGCCGGCGTTTAGGTCTCTCCGTATAAGGAAGTGTGAGCGTCGCGCATCAGACGTCTCGTCTCGCTGACCGACACATCTCCCGGGTGGGCCCAATGAAGACTCCGATGAGCAGGTTCCAGATCCACGACGACCTCACCGCGCCGGAGGGCTCGGCGCCGGTGCTCAGAGGCGCGCTGGCAGGGGGAGGGCAACTGCCGAACTTCCTCGGCGTGCTGGCCGGCTCGCCGGCCGCCCTGCGCGGCTACGCGCGCTTCCGCTCCGAGCTGCGCCACGGCCGCCTGCCGGCGCCGACCTCCGAGCGGATCGCCCTCGCGGTCGCCGAGCACCATCACTCCGAGCCCGGGATCGCGATGCACTCCCGCACCGCCCGCGCCGTCGGCCTCGGCCTCGACGAGGTCGCCCTCGCTCGCGAGTTCGCCTCCAAGGACGAGAAGGAGGCGGCCCTCCTGCGCTACCTCCAGGCGCTCGTCGTCGACGACGCCCGGCCCCCGATGCATCTCCACGAGGAGTGCCGCGAGGCCGGCTGGGACGACGAGGCGATCCTCGAAGCGATCGCGGCCGTCGCACTCGAGCGCTTCACCGCGGCGGTCAACGTCGCCGGCGAGGTGCCGGTGGACGGCTCGATCGAGGAGTCGCGCAGCCTGCGAGCTGCGTAGCCGCCGCGATGGAACTCGAAGCGGGGGCGGCCCCGGCGTGCTGCCCCCGCTACCACGAGGCGATCGAGTTCCTCGGCAAGCGCTGGACCGGCGCGCTCGTGCGCGTCCTGATGCAGCGCTCGCCGCTGCGCTTCTCCGAGCTCGCGAACGCCGTGCCGCAGCTGTCGGACCGGCTGCTGTCGGAGCGCTTGAAGGAGCTGGAGGCCCGCGGCGTCGTCGTGCGCGCGGTCTCGCCGCGGCCGCCGGCGCCCCCGACGCGGGTCGAGTACGCCCTCACGCCGATGGGCCGCGAGCTAGAGCCGGCGCTCGCCGCGCTGGAGGCGTGGGCGCAGCGGTGGCTGCCTGATTGAGCGTCGGGGTGCGGAGGTGCTGGCCGGTGGACTGTTCACTATGGTGGACACCGCCCGTCTCGACGCCGACTTGCCCCAGGAGCCACCTATGGCCGATGCCCCGCCGCTGACCTCAGACGATGTCCTGCGCCTCGCGAGAGAGCGCGACATCCGCTTCATCCGCCTGTGGTTCACCGACGTGCTCGGCCAGTTGAAGGCCTTCTCGATCAACTCCAGCGAGCTGGCCGACGCGTTCGAGGGCGGGATGGGCTTCGACGGCTCCTCGATCACCGGCTTCAACGCGATCGAGGAGTCGGACATGATCGCGCAGCCGGACGCCTCGACCTTCGCGGTGCTGCCGTGGCGGCCGGGCGAGAGCGGCGTCGCGCGGATGTTCTGCGACATCCTCACGCCCGAGCGCACGCCCTACGAGGGCGACCCGCGCCACGTGCTGCGCCGCGCGCTGGAGCGGATGACGGCGATGGGCTTCGAGACGTTCAACGTCGGCCCCGAGCTCGAGTACTTCCTGTTCCGCGACAGCAAGGGCACGGAGGTCCTCGACGAGGGCGGCTACTTCGACCTGACGACGCTGGACGCCGGCTC
>JAATFK010000103.1 GCA_015655225.1 Solirubrobacterales bacterium
CGTCCGCCGCGCCGGCCGCGAGCGCCTGCTCGCCGGCCGCGAGCGCATCGGCGATGCGGTCGGCGTCGAGCTCGCCGGGGCGGACGCGCAGGAGGTAGCCGCTGCGCGTCGTCACGAGCCGGTCGGCCGCCTCGGCGCTCAGCGCGAGCGTGCGCCGCAGCCGCGAGATCGCGACCTGGAGGGCCTTCGGGCCGCTCGTCGCGTCGGCGTAGAGATCCTCGACGAGCCGGTCGCGCCCGACGCTCTCGTTGCGATCGACGAGCAGGCGCGCGACGAGCGCGCGACCGCGGATCCCGCCCAGCGCCAGCGGTCCCTCGGCCGCCTCGATCCGCACCTCTCCGGTCAGTCCGAACGCGATCACGAGGCCACGATAACTCGCCACCGTTGCCCGGCTGTTACCGGCACCATACGCGGCATGCGTACGCTCATCGGTCGGCCGGCGGCGACGTCGCGGCTACCGTCGTGGCGCACCCCCACTCGAACGGAGACGCATGAAGGCCCCCACATCCCTCGTGGTGGGACTGGCGTTGCTGCTGGCCCTGCCGACCGCCGCCGTGGCGGACACGACGTTCGGCGGCGACCCGTCGCTGAGTGCGAACGCGACGACCGCGGACGGTCTCTCCGGCGGGAACGGCGCGCCCCTCGGCTGCTCGTTCGGCGCCCCGTATCCGCAGATCGGTCCACCGACGACGCGGCCGCCCGACAACCAGACCTGCACCTGGTTCTGGCAGAGCCCCAGTGCCGGCGACATCGTGCCGTTCGGGAACGCGGGCGGCTCGGGCACGATCACGAGCGTCACGCTCCCGGCGATGCCGAACCCCGGCCCGATGCAGGTCGTCGTCTTCACCGGGACGACCGTGCTGCCGCAGGGCGCGGCGCCCGGGCAGACCGACTTCGCCTGTTGCAAGGTGAAGGCGATCAGCGCCTCGTTCACCGTGCCCGCCAATCAGCTCGCGACGGTGCCGCTGAGCCTGTCGGTGGCGGGCCAGCCGGCCCCGGCCACCGCCGGCGACACGTCGAACGCCGACATCGTGGGGATCTCGATGCTCGGCCCCGACGGCACGTCGATGCCGCTGCACTTCACCGGCGACACGAACGATTCGGACCTCCTCTACTACCCGGCGCGAAGCGTCACGGACGCGTTCTACGAGCAGTACGGCAACACGACCGAGTATCAGGTGCTGGCGCGTTACACGCTCTCGACCGGGGGCGGGACGACCCCGACGCCGCTGCCCGTCGGCGCGCCGTCCCCGGCGGCCGTCTCGCCGACGAAGGGCCTGAAGCTGACGGCGAAGCGGCTGACGCTCGCGGCGAAGGGCGGCGCGCTCGCGCTCGGCACCGCGACGAACCCGCCGACCGCCTCGACGACGCAGACGCTGACCGGCGTCCTCTCCTCGAAGAAGCACGCGAAGGCGGTCGTGCTCGGTCGCGGCACGACGAAGGTGAAGAGCGGCAAGCGCGCGACGCTCACGGTGACGCTCTCGAAGGCCGCGCGCGCGGCGCTCGCGAAGCACCGCACGCTCACGGTGAAGGAGACGATCGTCGCGAAGGGCCCGAACGGGTCGAGAGGGACGACGACGAAGACGCTGAAGCTGAGCCAAGCGAAGGCGAAGAAGACGAAGAAGAAGTAGCGCCGCGGGCGGCGTCGGCCCCGTCCCAAACCTCTGACCCGCTAAGATGCTTGCCAGCAGGCAAGTAATTTTTTCGGATGGTGGAAGGAGGCGGGGCGATGGTCGACGCGGGCACGAGCGCGCCGACCGCGGCGCGGCTGCGCACGGTAGTCGGCAAGCTCTCGCGGCGGTTGCGCCCGACGCTCTCCGGCGGCGGCCTGACGCCGACCCGCATCTCGGTCCTCTTCACCGTCGTACGCCGCGGCCCGCTGCGCGCGACCGCGCTCGCCGAGCTGGAGGGCCTCAACCCGACGATGCTCTCGCGCGTGATCGCGCAGCTCGCCGACGACGGCCTCGTCGAGCGGCTGCCCGACCCCGACGACCGCCGCGCCGCGCTCGTCGCGGCGACCGACGCCGGCCGCGAGCTGCGCGAGCGGATCCTCCACGAGCGCGAGGACGTGCTCAGCGTCCAGCTCGGCCTGCTGAGCGCGGAGGAGCGCGCGACCGTCGAGCGCGCGCTGCCGATCCTCGAGGAGCTGACCGAGCGGCTGAAGGACCGGCGCGCGTGACCCGCCGCCTGAGCGCCGCCGGCCGTCTCACGTTCGCCGCGTTCGTCGTCCCCAACTACCGCATCTACGTGAGCGGCCAGGCGATCTCGCTCGTCGGCACGTGGATGCAGATGACGGCGCAGTCGTGGCTCGTGCTGACGCTGACGCACTCGGCCACCGCGCTCGGGATCGTCGTCGCGCTGCAGACGCTGCCGGTCCTCGTGCTCGGCCCCTACGGCGGCGTGATCGCCGACCACGTCGACAAGCGGAGGCAGATGGTGATCCTCCAGGCGGCGATGGGCGTCCAGGCGCTCGCGCTCGGGCTGCTGACCGTCCTCGGCGCGGTCAAGATGTGGGAGATCGGCGCGCTCGCCGCGCTCCTGGGCCTCAACAACGCCTTCGAGAACCCGGCGCGGCAGTCGTTCGTGCTGAAGATGGTTGGTCCCGAGAACCTGCGCAA
>JAATFK010000293.1 GCA_015655225.1 Solirubrobacterales bacterium
CGACCGACAGCGCGAGCGGAACCTCGGCGAGCGCCTCGGCAAGATCGGCGACCGGCGACGGGTTCATGCTCGAGACGATCAGGACCGTCGCCTCGATGCCGCGATCCGAGAGCCGCGTCGCCGCGTCGACGGCGCTCGCTCCCATGCCGCCCAGAGCGACGATCGCCACGTCGCGCCCGGACCCGATCGTCTCGATGCGCCCGAGGCGGAAGCGACCGTGCAGCCCTGGGACCGCGGTCGACTCCTTGCCGAGGCGCAGGTAGACGGGGCCGGGCAGTCGCTGCAGCAGCGGCAGCGCCGCCGCGGCCTGCTCCGGATCGGCGGGGGCGACAACGGTCAGGTCCGGTTGGACGCGCATGATCCCGACGTCCTCGACGGCGTAGTGCGTCAACCCGTTGTGGCCGTAGTCGAGGCCGCCCCCGACGCCGACGATCCGGACCGGCAGGCGATGCAGGATCGGACCGTTGCGGATGAACTCGTAGCCGCGCATCGAGGCGAACGTCGCGATCGAGTAGACGTAGGGCGTGAAGCCGGCTTCCGCCAGCCCGGTCGCGAGCCCGACCATGTTCTGCTCGGCCACGCCGACGTTGAGGAAGCGGTCCGGGAACCGCTCCGCGAACGGCTCGAGCACGGTGTAGCCGAGGTCCGCCGTCAGCAGCATCACGCGCTCGTCCTGAGCGGCCAGTTCGACCAGCGCGGCTGCGAACGCGCTCCTCATGAGGCGTGCTGCAGAACCGGAGCGGTCGCGCGCTCGAGCTCCTGGCGGGCGCGGGCATGCTGGTCGTCCGACAGCGGCCAGTAGTGCCAGCCGATCTTGCTCTCCATGAAGGAGACGCCCTTTCCGAAGACCGTTCTCGCGGCGAGCAGATGCGGGCGGTCGTCGGCGAGCGACAGCTGCTCGATCGTCGCGCTGAGCCCGTCGACGTCGTGCCCGTCCACGTCGTGGACGTCCCAGCCGAACGCGCGCCAGCGGTCGGCCAGCGGCGTCGGCTCGAGCACGTCGCGGGTGTAGCCGAACGCCTGCTGCCCGTTGACGTCGACGATCGCGACGAGGTTCGCGAGCCGGTGGTGGGCGGCGAACATCGCCGCCTCCCAGACGGATCCCTCGTTGCACTCGGCGTCGCTCAGCAGGACGAAGACGCGGCGCGCGGAGCGCTGCGTCCGCGCCGCGAGTGCGGCTCCGGCCCCGATCGAGAGCCCCTGACCGAGCGAGCCGGTCGAGAAGTCGACGCCGTCGAGCACGTGCTCGGGATGGGCGCCGAGCATCGAGCCCTCGCCACAGTAGGTCGCGAGCACGGCGGCCGGAAGCCGCCCGCTGCCGACGAGCGCGGCGTACAGCGCGAGCGCGGCATGGCCCTTCGAGAGCACGAAGCGCTCCCGGTCCGACTCGTCAGGCGCATCCACGTGAAGCACGTCGCCGTACAGCGCTGCGAGCACGTCCGCAATTGAGAGCGCCGAGCCGATGTGACCCACGTTCGCGCGCTTCGACTCATCGATGATGGTGCGTCGAATGAAACGAGCGAGCTCGTGTCTGTCCATGGTCTTCCCCCTTGCGGCGAAGCTACCAGAATTCGCGCTCGAACGGGACAAGAATCGACCGTCGACTCTGCTCTAGACACCGAATAATGGATCTCGTAAACCCGGATTTCGGGATCTCTGAATCTTTTTTCACGTAGTTCCCGAGTTCTGGAATGATGCCGGCCCATGAGCGCCCGCACCGGTGTCGCGTCGCGGGTGGCTCCGGCGCGGCGGGCGTGGACGCCGCCCGGTGCCGTCGCGCGCCCAATTCAGTGGCTCGTCTTGCATCAGAAGACGGCCGCGGCACTGCTGTTCGCAGCGCTCGTGCTTGTCTACCTGTGGCCGGTCCTGCTCGGCGGCAAGATGCTGTCGCCGCTCTCGCTGCTCTATCAATTCATACCCTGGCAGGGCGACGTCCCGGCCGGGGTCAACCATTACTTCAACCCGCTCCTGAGCGACATTGCCCAGGCGCACTACCCGTGGAACACGCTCGCCCGCCAGTTCATCCGCGCCGGGACGTTTCCCGCGTGGAGCCAGCACGCCTTCGCGGGGACGCCGTTCTTCGCGAACCCGCAGACCGTCGTGCTCTCCCCGTTCGCGCTGCCGCTCTGGATCCTGCCGCTCAACTACGCGCTCGGGCTGGTCGCCGCGCT
Source organism: Solirubrobacterales bacterium (assembly GCA_015655225.1). Classification (GTDB taxonomy): domain Bacteria; phylum Actinomycetota; class Thermoleophilia; order Solirubrobacterales; family Solirubrobacteraceae; genus Conexibacter. Next base: position 2,172 of record JAATFK010000293.1, read on the forward strand.
GAAGCTGTGGGCGGCGGCGTTCGGGATGTACCTGCTCGTCCGCGAGCTGCGGCTCGGCTTCTGGCCCGGGATCCTCGCGGGCACGAGCTACGCGCTGTGCGCGTTCAACATCGTGTGGCTGACGCACGAGACGCTTCCCGCGGTCGCGGCGATGTTGCCGTGGACGATCTGGCTGGTCGAACGCACGCTGCGCACGCGCACGCTCGGACCGGCGCTCGGACTTGCGCTCGCCAGCGCGATGGCGCTGACCGGCGGCCATCCGGGCACCGAGCTGCACGTGATGGGGGCGACGGTCCTCTACACGCTCGTTCGGACCTGCACGATCGAAGAGCCGGATCGGCGCCAGCGACTGCGCGGCCTCGGGCTCGCGGCGGCCGGCATCG
>JAATFK010000123.1 GCA_015655225.1 Solirubrobacterales bacterium
CGCCCGAGTGGACGCGAACCACCACGGACCGTGAAGTCCACAAGGCCCTCAACCTTGCGCGTCTACCAATTCCGCCACGAGCGCCTGGGTCGCGGAGTATATCCAGGCCGGCCGCGTGGGTCCGTCCGACCCATGGGTATAGTTCCTACGAACACACGTTCGTCTCGACCCCGGCCCACGAGGAGCATGCCGCGCGATGGTTGACCTCACGAAGCGTCAGCAGGAGATCTTCGAGTTCATCAAGCGGTATACCGCGCGGAACGGCTACCCGCCGACCGTGCGGGACATCGGCAAGGCCGTCGGCCTTGCGTCGTCCTCGACGGTGCACGCCCACCTCGCCAATCTGGAGAAGGTCGGGCTGCTGCGCCGCGACCCCTCCAAGCCCCGCGCGATCGAGCTGCTCGACCGCGCCGTCGGCGGCGTCAAGAGCATCGTCAAGCCGATCGGCCTGCCGCTCGTCGGCTCGGTCGCCGCCGGCCAGCCGATCCTCGCGGAGGAGAACATCGAGGACTACATCCAGACGCCGCAGGTGGCCGGCGGCGAGGACGGCGAGTACCTGCTGCGAGTCCGCGGCGAGTCGATGAAGGACGCCGGCATCATCGAGGGCGACCTCGTGGTGGTGCGGCCGCAGGAGACGGCGAACGACGGCGACATCGTCGTCGCGCTGGTGGGCGAGGAGGCGACCGTCAAGCGGTTCTTCCAGGAGTCCGACCACATCCGCCTGCAGCCGGAGAACGAGACGATGGAGCCAATCCGCGCGCGCGAGGTGCTGATCCTCGGCCGCGTGATCGGGCTCATGCGGAGCATGTGATGTCGCCGCTGGTCGCCGATCGCATCGAACGTCCCCCGCTGACTCTCTTCGGCGAGGTCGCCGAGCGGCACGAGCCGGTGGCGGCGCCGACGCGCGAGCGGGCGACGGACCCACGCGACGGGCACGCCGACCGCGACGGCGTGGGCGGTGAGCCGACGCTCGACGACCTGGTCGTCGGCGCTTGGGAGGGGCTCACCGCTCAGGCCGTCGCGAGCTGCCCGATCTGCGAGACGGGCACGCTGCGGCCGTTGCCCGAGGCCGCGGGCGTCCGGTTCGCCGGCTGCTGCGACAGCTGCGGGACGACGCTCGCCTGACGCGGACGCACCCGGCCGCCCCGGCGCGCCGACGCCGGCGCAACGGGCTACGCTTGGTCAGCAAATCAAGCAGTCGCGGAGGTGACGCATCGGCCTTCGAGGAAAGTCCGGACATCACAGGGCAGGGTGGTCGGTAACGCCGACCCGGGGAAACCCGCGGGAAAGTGCCACAGAAATGACACCGCCTACGTCCGCAGCGCCACGTGGGCTGCGGGCCGGCAAGGGTGAAATGGTGCGGTAAGAGCGCACCGGCGTCGCGGTGACGCGGCGGCCAAGGCAAACCCCACCCGATGCAAGGCCAAGCAGGACCGTTCGCAGGTAGCCCGCCGAGGTCCAGGTCGGCCGCAAAGATGGATGACTGCTCGCGACAGAATCCGGCTTACCGATTTGCTAAGGAAAAGCCCCGCTCCGGCGGGGCTTTTCTATGCGTCGGAGGCGGCGTCACGGCGCGGCGAGCAGTGCGGGCGCCTTGCTTGTCGCGGCATCATCCGACGCGTGTGAGATGGTCGTAGCGTGGCAACAGGCACGGTTGCAGATCTCGGGTTCCTCACGGTTGGCAGCAGCGTGCGCGTTGAGATCGCGGGACTCGCCAACGTGCGTCTGATGGAGCCCGAGTTCATGGTGTTGCGGCAGTTCGGCTACCCGTACGTCTACCGGGGTGGCCTGTATGGTCCAGGAGAGGTCGTAATCGACGTTCCCGAGAATGGCGACTGGTGGTTGGCGGTCGACCGTGACGGTCTTGACCCAGGGGCGACGCTCGTTTGGCCGCCGGTGATCGAGCGTCGCGTGGCTCGTCTCTGATCTGCCCCATACCCCGTCGCGGCGCCGCGCGGAATGAGAGGCGGGGGCGCTCCCACCGCCCTCACACCACCGAGGAAGTTCCTTTGGGGGTGCCATGGACCTCCGGAAGGACACTCCTCCGGCGCGGGATGCGGGCGCGCGGCGTGGGGGCGCGGGGCGCATAGACCCCACGAACGCCGGCGCGCCCGAATCTTTTCACCCCGGTCTCACCTTCTTCACACGTTCGCGGTGAGGCGGCCGTACCGTGCCGGCCTGCGCCTGCGCTCACGCACGGCGACGTCCCCACAGGAGCCACATGACCGCCGCCCGTGCTGTCGCACGTCGCGCTGCCTCTCAGCGCGCGTCGCGAGCCCTCGTCCTCGCCCTCAGCCTCGCCTCGATGGTCCTCGCGTTCGCCGCCTTCGCCGCCCTCTCGGCCGCGTCGGCGTCCGCCGCCACGCCCCTCACCGGCGTCGACCTCTCGACCTACGTGCGCGTCGGCCGTTACGACCTGCCCGAGCCGACGCGGACCACCGCGCCGGCCGGCAGCCTGCTCGCCCAGGAGGCGTCGTCGGTGACCTACGACTGGGACACCGACACGCTCTTCGTCGTCGGTGACGGCGGCACGTCGGTCGTCCAGGTCAGCAAGACCGGGCAGCTGATCAACTCGATGACGCTGGCCGCGGGCAGCAGCCCGCAGGGCACGGAGTTCTACGACACCGAGGGGATCACGTACGTCGGCAACGGCAGATTCGTCATCACCGAGGAGCGCTACCGGCAGGTCGACGAGTTCACCTACGTCGCCAACACGACGCTCACCCGCGCGAATGCCCAGACCGTCAAGCTCGGCACCACGATCGGCAACATCGGCCTCGAGGGGATCACGAACGACCCCTACAGCGGCGGCTTCGTCGTCGTCAAGGAGAAGCAGCCGGAGAGCATCTTCCAGACCGGCATCGACTTCGCCGCCGGCACCGCGACCAACGGCTCCGCGACCACCGACGAGTCGACCAACCTCTTCGATCCGTCGCTCGCCGGCGTGCTCGACTTCTCCGACGTCTTCTCCCTCTCGAACCTCTCGACCCTGACCGGTCCGGACACGAGCCACCTCCTCGTGATCAGCCAGGAGTCGGGCAGAATCCTCAACATCGACCGCACGGGCGTCGTCTCCAGCTCGCTCACGATCGTCGGGGACTCCGACAACCCGCTGTCCGTCCCGGACCAGACGCACGAGGGCGTCACGATGGACAACGACGGCAACCTCTACGACGTCAGCGAGGACGGCGGCGGTGACGCCACCCACCCGCAGATGTGGGTCTACGCGCCGTCCACCAGACCTGACCTGGCGCCGACCGCCGTCACGCTCGGCAACCAGATCACCACGCTCCCCGAGCACACGAGCACCGCGACCCGCCTCAAGGTCGCCGACGTGACCGTCGCCGACGACGGCCTCGGCGAGAACAACCTCACGGTGACCGGTCCCGACGCCGCCGACTTCGAGGTCGACAGCAACGGCCTCTACATCAAGGCCGGCACCGACCTCGACTTCCAGGCGAAGCGCACCTACGACGTCAGCGTCGCGGTCGACGACCCCGCGGTCGGGACGACCCCGGACGCGACCAGCGCTCCCTACACCCTGACCCTCACCGCCGACCCCGACCAGGACTCCGGTCCCCCGTCGGTGATCGTCTCCGAGGTGTCGCCCACCGGCAGCAGCAACACGACCTACAGAGCCGACTGGTTCGAGCTGACGAACACCGGCACCCACTCGGTCGACCTGACCGGCTGGAAGATGGACGACAACTCCAACGACTTCAACGACGCCGTCCCGCTCGCCGGTGTCAGCAGCCTCGCGCCGGGCCAGTCGGCCGTCTTCGTCGAGACCGAGACGACGCCGACGAGAACCACGACGGACGCGTTCGAGGCCGCCTGGTTCGGCTCCAACGTCCCGGTCGGGTTCACGATCGGGACCTACGGCGGCTCGGGCGTCGGCCTCAGCAGCGGCGGTGACGAGGTCAACATCTTCGACACCCTCGGCGACCGCGTCACCGGCGTCACCTTCGGCACCTCGACCACCGGCGTCTCGTTCGACAACAGCGCCGGGCTGGGGGACACCACGGCGACCCCGCCGACGATCTCGACCCTCAGCGCCACCGGCACGAACGGCGCCTTCGCCTCGGCGACGGGCGGCGAGACCGGCTCGCCCGGGACCTCGGGCACGCCCTCGGCGGTCATCACCGAGGTGTCGCCGACCGGCAGCAGCACCGCGACCTACCAGGCCGACTGGTGGGAGGTGACGAACACCGGCAGCACCTCGCTCGACCTCACCGGCTGGAAGATGGACGACAACTCCGACGCGCTCTCGACCGCGGTCGCGCTGAACGGCGTCACCTCGATCGCGCCCGGCAAGTCGGCGGTCTTCATCGAGGGCACCGCCGCGACGGCGAGATCGTTCACCGACACGTGGTTCGGCACCGGCAAGGTCCCGGCCGGCTTCCAGATCGGCTCCTACAGCGGCTCCGGCGTCGGCCTCAGCGCCAGCGGCGACGCCGTCAACCTGTTCGACTCCTTCGGCAACCCCGTCACCGGCGTCAGCTTCGGCGCGGCGACCACCGGCGTCTCGTTCGACAACAGCAGCGGAACCCCGACGGCGCCGACGACGCTCACGACGCTCAGCGCCGACGGCACCGACGGCGCCTTCGTCTCGCCCACGGGCGAGATCGGCTCGCCCGGCTCGACCGCCGACGCCGTCGCGATCTCCGAGGTCGCGCCGTGGGGCAGCAGCACCACGACCTACGCCGCCGACTGGTGGGAGGTCACGAACACCGGCGGGACGCCGCTCGACCTCGGCGGCTGGAAGATGGACGACAGCTCCGACGCGCTCTCCACAGCCGTCGCGCTGAACGGCGTGAGAACGATCCCCGCCGGCCAGTCGGCGATCTTCATCGAGGGCGACGGGACGAACGAGAGAGCGTTCACGGACGCCTGGTTCGGCTCCGGCAACCTCCCGGCCGGCTTCCAGATCGGCAACTACAGCGGCTCGAGCGTCAGCCTCAGCACAGGCGGCGACGGCGTCAACCTGTTCGACGCGCTCGGCAACCACGTGACCGGCGTCAGCTTCGGGGCCTCGACCACGGGCGTGTCGTTCGACAACGCCGCCGGCCTCGGCGTCGGCTCCGGGACGCCCCCGACGATCTCCACGCTCAGCGCCATCGGCGTGAACGGCGCGTTCCTCTCGGCGACCGGCGAGACCGGCTCGCCGGGCACGATCGCGCCCGACGTGACCGCGCCTACGATCACCTACACCGGCAACGCCGGCGTCTACACCGCCGACCAGCAGGTCGACATCAGATGCGCCGCGACCGACGAGGCGTACGGCTCCGGGATCGCCTCGACGACGTGCGCGGACGTGACCGGCCTGGCCGGCAGCTTCGGGCTCGGCAGACACGAGATCGACGTGACCGCGACCGACCACGCCGGCAACGTCGGCACCGGCAAGGTCACGTTCACCGTGCTGGAGACGCCGCCCAGCGGGCCGACGGACACCGGCACCGGCACGACGCCGCCGCCGACGGACACCGGCACCGGCACGACGCCGCCGCCGACCGACACCGGCACGACGACGACGCCCACCCCGCCGCCGACGGTGACGCCGCCGCCGGTCACCTCGACGCCCCCGGTGACGACGCTGAAGCCGAAGCCGGCCACGACGCCGAAGCCGACGCTGGCGCTCGGGGCGAAGTCGGCGAAGGTCCCGGCGCTCGTCAAGGGCCTCGCGACGAGACTGACGCGGCTGAAGGCGAAGTCGAAGGTCGTCCTGACGGTCCGCGTCGGCGGCAAGACGCTGACCACGGTCACGGGCAGAGCCGACAAGTTGGGCAAGCTCACCATCAAGCTGAAGCTGACGAGGAAGCAGCTCGCGAAGCTGCACGAGAAGAAGCTGACGCTGCGCTACAAGGTCGTCACCGCCGCCGGCAAGACGACGACGCTGACCGCGACGCTCAAGGTCGCCTGAGGACGCGAGCGGACGACGAGGGCGGCCGGCTCACGGCCGGTCGCCCCGCTCCGCTCCGCTAGGCGTGGTACCAGTCGGGCGGGTCGTCGAGCGCGGCTTCCAGCTCGCGCGGGTCCATCGGGACGATCGCGGTCACGTCCGCGGGCGAGATGTAGCCGGTCCGCGGCACGTCCTCGCGCCCGTGGGGCACGAGCAGCACCTGGACGAAGCGGCGCCCGGCGCCCTCCTCGATCCGCCGCAGCACGACGTCGGCCGGGTCGTTGCAGAAGATCGCGTCGGGATCGGCGCGCAGGTAGATCTTGCAGGGCATCGCGGCGGCATCCTACGACAGCGCGCGGCGCGTCAGCCGGCGTCAGCGCCCGCGACCCGTCGCAGCGCCGCGCGGACGACCTCGTCGCGCGCGGCCGCCTCCTCGTCGGTCCACGACCAGCGCACGCCCTCCTCCAGCGCGAACCGCGGCTGGCGGTGGTCCTGCACCGCGACCACGTCGAGCCGCACGGCGGCGACGCGCTCGGCCTCGGCGAGCGGCTCCTCGACGACCGTCGCGACCGCCTGCGCCGTGAACGCGACCTCGCGCGCGAGCAGCGTCAGCGCGACGCGCGGCTCGGCTCGCAGCCGCGCGAGCGACTCGCGTCGCAGCGCGAGCGCGAGGTGGATCGTGCGCGCCCCGCTTCGGACTGCGGTCGAGACCGGGATCGCGTGCGGCTCTTCGCCGCCGGTCGTGAGGATCGCGACCGTCCCGTCGGGCCAGCTCGGCAGCTCCTCCACGGCGGCGCGCCGGCTCAGGAGCTGCCGTTGGTGCGCTCGGCCGCCAGCAGCGCCTTCAGCTGGCTGACGTCCATCTCGATCGTCTCGCCCGTGCCCTCGATCACCTCGGCGTCGGGCGGCTGGCCGGCGTCGCCGCCCGTCGTCGCACCGGCCGGGCTCGCGGCGGCGGCCGGCGTGGCCGGGTCCCGTCGCGAGAGCGCGTAGATCCGCGGCGCCGCCGGCGTCTCCGGCGGCTGGATCGCGGGCGGGCGCGGACGCACGGGCGAGGCGACGTGCGCCTGCAGCTCGATCGTCGTCCCCTCGGGACCGAACTCGATCGCCAGGCGGCCGCGCAGGCGCCGGCCGGCCCAGCCCACCACGAGCATCACGACGCCGACCGCGATCAGCGCGACCGCGACCGCCGACTCGGCTCCCAGTAGCAGCCCGATGATCACGAGCGCGACGCCCGCGAGTGCCGCGCGCAGCCCGTGGTGCTCGGACAGCGCCTGCCAGGCGGACGCGGTGATGCGCTCCACGTGCGAGGTCCGCGGCGGGCGCGGCGGGGTGGCGGCAGGTGTCACTGGCTGGGCGGGACCATCAGCCGGCGGTGTCGCGGCCTCCGTGGCGGCGGCTCTCGGCGCGGACGCGGCCGCTCCGGCGGCCGCACCAGCACCGGCGACCGGCGGCACGCTCGACGGCGGCGGCAACGGACCGGCGCTGCCGGCAGCGGCAGCGGCGGCGGCAGGCGGCGGCGACGCGGCGGCCGAGGGCGTGACGGGGGCCGGCGGCGGCGTGGCGGCGGCCGGCGTGGGACCTTCGGGCGCGGCGGACATTAGGGTGAACCTACCCTCCGCCCCGGTCGCTCAACGCGACGGAGGCGAAGCGGTCGGGTCAGCGGTCGTCCGCGCTAGGCGCCGACACGCCATCTGCGCTCGAACGGCAGCCGCCAGCGATAGGGGCGGATCAGGTCGTTGATCGCCTCGGGACCCCACGTCCCCTGCTCGTAGAAGTCGAGCGGCGGAGGGTTCTCGAGCAGCGGCGCGGAGACCTCCCACAGCCGCTCGATCCCCTCCGCGGTCGTGAAGAGCGTGTGGTCGCCGACCATCGCGTCGTGGATCAACCGCTCGTACGCCTCCAGCGCCTCCAGCTCCTTCCCCGTCCCCTCCAGCGAGAACTGCATGCTCGACTTGTCGAGCTGCATCCCGGGGCCCGGGCGCTTGCCGTAGAAGGAGAGCGACATGCGCGAACGCTCGTCGAGGTCGAACGTGAGGTGGTCCGGCCCGTATCTGCGCACGCCCGACTCGGGCGGGAACATCCCGTGCGGCGGCTCGTGGTAGGAGATCGAGATGATGCGCGCGCTCTCCGCCATCCGCTTGCCGGTGCGGAGGTAGAACGGGACGCCCGACCAGCGCCAGTTGTCGACCTCGCAGCGCAGCGCGACGAACGTCTCCGTCTCGGAGTCGGGCGCGACCCCCGGCTCGTCGCGGTAGCCGATGTACTGGCCGCGCACGACCTGGGTCGGGTCGAGCAGTCTCATCGAGCGGAAGACCTTGTTCTTCTCCTCGGTGATCGC
>JAATFK010000692.1 GCA_015655225.1 Solirubrobacterales bacterium
GGATGATCGGCGCGGGCATCTCGTGGGCTTCGGACTCGCTCATCGGGCCAGCTCCTTCGCTCTCGTGGGAAGGCTCGACAGCAGCTCCAGCGCGCTGTGGACGAACAGCCGCACGCCGTGGTCCAGCGCCCCCTCGTCCACGTCGAAGCGCGGATGATGGTGCTCGAACGTGATCCCGCGCTCGACGTTGCCGGCGCCGAGCATCACGAAGCAGCTCGGCGCGAGCTGCGCGTAGGCGGAGAAGTCCTCGCCGACCATCAGCGGCGTGCCGGAGCGGACCGCGTCGGCGCCGAACAGCTCCGTCGCGATCGACGCGACCCGCGCGGTCAGCTCCTCGTCGTTGAGGACGGCGCGGTAGCCGGGCGTCCACTCGTAGCTGCAGGTCGCGCCGTGCGCGGCGCAGACGGCGGTCGCGATCTCGCCGATGCGCCGCTCGAACAGCTCCTGGACGGCGGGGGAGAAGGCGTTCGTCCCGCCGGTGATGACCGCCGTCTGCGGGATCACGCCGATCGAGTCGCCGGCGTGGAAGCCGGTCACGCCGACGATCGCCGGCTCGAGCGGGTCGACCTCGCGCGAGACGATGTGCTGGAGCGCGGTGACGACCTGGGCGCCGATCGCGATCGGGTCGATCGCGTCCTGCGGGATCCCGATGTGGCCGCCTCTGCCCTGCACGACGATGCGGAAGACGTCGCAGGCCGCCATCAGCCGCCCGGGCCGCACGACGAGCGTGTCGACCGGGTCGGGCGCCCACAGGTGCAGGCCGATGACGGCGTCGACGCCGTCCATCGCGCCGGCCGCGACGAGCGCCTCGGCGCCGCCCGGCAGCGTCTCCTCGCCGGGCTGGAAGATCAGCCGCAGCTCGCCCGGCAGCTCGTCGCGCAGGCCTGCCAGGACGGTCGTCGCGCCGAGCAGGATCGACGTGTGCCCGTCGTGGCCGCAGGCGTGCATCACGCCCTCCCGCGTGGAGGCGAAGGGGAGGCCGGTCGCCTCGACGATCGGCAGCGCGTCGAGGTCGGCGCGGATCGCGAGCGTCGGGCCCGGCCGGCCGCCGACGAGGCGTCCGACGACGCCGGTCTCGGTCGGGCGGGAGACCTCGACGCCGTCGATCTCGGCGAGCCGGTCGGCGACGAACGCGGCCGTCTCGTGCTCCTGGAAGGAAAGCTCCGGATTCGCGTGCAGGTGCCGGCGCCAGCCGATCACGTCCTCCCGCACGGCGTCGATCAGGGGGTCCACGGCGTCGCGCATGTGGGTCTCCGTCGGTTAGCGCTCGGTGAAGCTGAGCGGCTGGGGCAGAAGTGCACTTGACATTTGATCACAGCTAACCCAAGATGCCAACCCATCGCGGAGCTGGTGCCTTCCCGGCGCACCAGCTGCCGTCCGCGAGCTGGGCATGTCGTTTGCACGGCCGACAAGGAGAAGCATGAGGAAGGCGTCTAGCCGGGAGGGTTCGCGCGGCCGTTCGCGCCCGCTCACCCGGATGCAGCGACGGGAGCCGTGGCTCCGATGAGCGTCGCGACCAGCACCGCGCTGCTCGAGGTCGTCGACGTGCACAGACGCTTCGGCGGCGTGCACGCCCTGCGCGGAGCCACGCTCTCGATCAAGCACGGCGGGACCGTCCACGCGCTCGTGGGCGAGAACGGCTCCGGCAAGTCGACGATGCTGAAGACGCTCGCCGGCCAGCTCCAGCCCGACGCCGGCCTGATCCGGCTCGACGGCGAGGAGGTCGAGTTCGGCCACCCGACCGTCGCGCTCCGCAGCGGGATCGTCACCGTGACGCAGGAGACGACGCTCGCGCCCGACCTGTCGATCGCCGAGAACATCTTCATGGGCCACCGGATGGAGCGCGGCGCGCTCGGCATCCGCTGGGGCGCCACCGCCCGCAGAGCCCGCGCGGTCCTCGACCGCCTCCACCTCGACCTCGACCCCAACCAGGTCGTGCGCAGACTCCGTCCCGACCAGCAGCAGATGGTCGAGATCGCCCGCGCGATCTCGATGGACGCGCGCATCCTGATCCTCGACGAGGCGACCAGCTCGCTGACCGACGACGAGGTCGACTCGCTCTTCTCGATCGTGCGGCGGCTGCGCGACGACGGCGTCGCGACGGTCTTCGTCTCCCACCGCCTGAGAGAGACCTTCGCGCTCGCCGACGAGGTCACGATCCTGCGCGACGGCGCGACCGTCGAGGCCGGCCCGCTCGCCGACTACGACCAGAAGACGCTGCTCAGCGCGATGGTCGGCCGCGAGCACGAGGACCCGCCGGTGCGGCCCGAGTTCAGCTCCTCCAAGAGCGCGCTGCTGAGCCTGCGCAACGTCTCCGTGCCGGGCTCGATCGAGGACATCAACATCGACGTCGAGCCGGGCGAGGTGGTCGGCCTCGCCGGCCTCGTCGGCGCCGGCCGCAGCGAGCTGCTGGGGACCGTCTTCGGCCTCTTCCCCGACCGCACCGGCGAGATCCGGCTGAACGGCGAGGAGATCACGGTCCGCTCGCCGCGCGAGGCGGTCGACCACGGGATCGGCTTCGTCCCCGCCGACCGCAAGGGCCAGGGGCTCGTGCTGACGATGTCGGTGCGCGAGAACCTGATCATGGCGGCGTCGGTCCACAGATCGCGGATGCTGCGGCCGAGCGCCGCGGCGGAGATGCCGGTCGTGCAGCACGCGCTCGACACGATGCGGATCCGCACGGCCTCGCCGAACGCGGTGATCGGGACGCTCTCGGGCGGCAACCAGCAGAAGGTCGCGCTCGGCAAGTGGCTCGCGGCCGAGTCGAGAGTGCTGCTGCTCGACGAGCCGACCCGCGGCGTCGACGTCGGCGCCAAGACCGAGATCTACCGCCTGCTCGGCGACGCCGCCGACAGCGGCATCGGGATCCTCGTCAGCTCCTCTGA
>JAATFK010000509.1 GCA_015655225.1 Solirubrobacterales bacterium
CGAGCGTGAGCGCGTCGTCGAGCAGCCCGCCGCTGGGGAAGCCGCCGTGCCGCAGCCGCTCCACCATCAGCGCCTCCGCCGGCACGCGCGTGACGTCGGGGTCGAGCCCGACGTGGCGGAAGAAGACGCGGTAGGCGTGGGGGATCGGCCGCTGGCGCAGCAGGAGCGCGTCGGCGCCGCGCATCCGCGTGGCGGCCTCCTCCAGCCGGCCGCGCAGCTCCGGCGGGCTGCCGGAGCGGCGTCCGACGCCGGGCGGCGCCGGCACGTTCAGCGAGACGACGCCGAGGCGCCCGTGCTCGGCCGCCAGCTCGGCGGCGACCCAGCCCTCGCGTGCGAGCGGCTCCTCCCCCACCGGCTCACCCGCCCCTCGCCGGCTGCGTCGCGGTCGCCGGCGGCGGCCCGCTCAGCAGCTGCCGCACTCTGACGGCGAGCGTCGTCGCGTTCGCGTTGCCGGTCCCGATCGCCGTCTCGCGGACGCGACCGCCGCGGTAGGCGAGCACGACCGTCGGGCAGACGGCGACGCCGTAGAGGTTCGCGACCGCGCCGTCGGTGTCGGCGGCGACCGGGAAGGTCCAGCCGTGGCTGCGCACGAGCGTCCGCAGCTTCGCGCGGCTCGGTCTGATGGCGACGGCCGCGAAGCCGACCTGCGGGAAGCGGCCGCTGAGCTGCTGCATCGCGTCGAGCTGCTCGTCGCAGCCGCTGCTGCCGGTCACGAGGAAGGCGAGCACGACCGGCCCGCGTCGCTCCAGCGTGCAGATGTTGAGCGCGCGCGGGTCAGTCACGTCGCAAGCGGGCGTGTGGCCGGCCGAGCCCTCGTGGCCGGGCGTCGCGACGTTCGCGTCGCCGAGCAGGTCGCTGAGCGCGAGCGGCGCCGCGAACGGCGGCAGCTGACGGCCGGCGGCGATCCCGCTCGACCCGGGCCCGTGGGAGCGCAGCGTGTTGATCGTGATGTAGACGAACGCGAGGAAGGCGACCAGCGCGACGAGCCAGCCGCTGTTGCGCCACATCTGCGTGCCGGTCGCGGGCGGGATGGGCTTCGACCCGCTCACGCGACCGGCGCCGGGCCGGCCCGGCGGCGCCCCGCGCGCGCGGCGCGACGCCGCCGCCGCGCCGCCAGCGGGCCGCCGGCCGGCAGCCCGCGGTCGGCCAGCACGAGCACCGAGGGCAGCACCGCGAGGACGCCCAGCAGCGAGACCGTCAGGTCGACGACGGTCACGATCCCGAAGTCGCTCAGCATGCGGATGTCGGAGAAGGCGAGGACGCCGAAGCCGACGATCGCCGTCACCCCAGAGGCGAGCACCGCGCGCCCGGTGGAGCGGTAGGCGGTCACGAGCGCCTCGCGCAGCTCGCCGCCCGCCGAGCGCTCCTGGTGGAAGCGCTCGGACAGGAGCACGCTGAACTCGGTCGAGATCGCGATCACGAGCGCGCCGAGCATCGCCGAGAGGGGGTTGAGCGGGACCCGCGTCGCCCACAGCACGAGCGCCGACCAGCCGGTCGCCAGCGCGATCGGCACGAGCGGGGCGAGCGCGCGGCGGGGGCGGCGGTAGATCGCCAGCAGCACGAGCGCGACGGCCGCGAGGCCGGCCAGCAGCGTCAGCAGGCGACGCCCGGCGGAGGAGAGCTGCGCGTTCGCCTGCGCCGCCAGCACCGGCAGGCCCGCGAGCCGCGCCCGGACGCCGGCCGGCGGGTGCAGCTCGGCGCGCATCGCGTCGATCACGCGCTGCTGCTGGTCGAGTCCCATCAGGCGGATGCCGAACGCGAGCGTCGCGGCTCTGCGGTCGCTCGTGATCACCGCCGAGGAGAAGTAGGCGGGGACCGCGTCGAGCAGCGCCGTGACGCTCGCTCTGCTTCTGAGCGTCGAGCTGCCGAGCAGGTCCGGCAGCGAGAAGGCGGGACAGAGCGTCGCGGTGCGGCAGTCCTTCGCGGCGTCGTAGCCGAAGCGTCTCAGGACGCGCTGCTGGTAGCTCGTCATCCAGCGGATCACGGCCGGGTCGGTCAGGTTCGCACCCGTCAGGACGACGTCGATCTCGCCGGAGGAGTTGGTCGCGTCCTGGAGCGTGGTGAGGTCGCGCAGCGCCGGCAGGTTCGCCGGCACGAGCTTCGTGACGTCGGAGACGACCCGCGTCTGCGTCTCCAGCCCCCAGCCGATGGCGGCGAGCACGAACGCCGCCGCGAGGACGCGGCCCGGGCGCCGCAGGGACGCGCGCAGGATCGCCCGCGGCGAGGCGACCGTGACGGTCGCGCGGCCGATCGCGCGCAAGGGCGCGACGCGCGCGAGCCCGCTCCGCAGGACCCGCAGCAGCTCGACCGCGCCGGCGATCGCGGAGCCGGCGGCGGCGCTCGCTCCCCGCGCGGCGGCGGTGACGGCGCGCCCGGCTCGCGCGGCCGCGGCGGCGCCCGGGAGCGGCCGGCGGGAGCGAGCCGCCGCCGCCGGCGAGCCCGGTCCAGCCGCCCCGGCCAGCCCAGCCGCGCCCGGGCCGCCCGCTGCGGCCAACCCCGCCACCCCCGCCCGCCGCCGCCCCCCGAGCGCCAGCGCCGCCGAGCCCGCCGTCAGCGCGCAGCCGAACGCGAGCACGACGCCGATCACGAGCAGCAGCCCGAAGCCTTGCACCATCGGGATCGGGGAGAGCAGCAGCACGAGGAAGCCGGTCGCGGTCGCGAGCGCGGCGGTCGCGATCGTCGGCGCGCCGGCGCGCGCGGCGCGGCCGACCGCCTCGGCGCCGTCGAAGCCGGCGACGCGCTCCTCCTCCACGCGCGACTGGAACTGGATCGCGTAGTCGACGGCGAGGCCGATCAGGACCGGCAGCACCGCGATCGACGCCATCGTCAGCGCGATCCCGGCGACCGCCATCGCCCCGAACGTCAGCCCCGTCGCGGCGAGCGCGATCACGAGCGGCAGCAGCCGCCGCCGCACGCGGAAGACGAGCAGCAGCGCGACCGCCATCGCGACGATCGCCCCCACCAACAGCCCCGCGATCGCGCCCGTGAGGCTGTGCGAGAGGTCGCTCACGACGACCGGGATGCCGGAGACGACGAAGCTGCCGCCGTGCTTGGAGGCGAACATCGGCATCCGCACGGCGGCGCGGATCAGGGCGATCGCCCGCTCGCGCTGCGCCTGCGTCAGGTTCGGCCGCAGGCGCACCTGGATCAGCGCCGCGCTGCTGCTCGGGAAGAGGTAGGCGAACTGCGCCTTGGGGACGTTCGCGCCGCGCTCGGGGTCGAAGACGATCTGCGAGACGAACGCCTTGTTGTCGAGCTGCGGGATCCCCTGCAGGCCCGAGGAGAGCGCCTCGCGCTGGAGGTCGGTGCTCGCCTGTCTGCTGGCGGCGGTGCGCGCGTCGGCCTCCGCGGCGGCCTGTTGCGACGGGCTCAGGCCGGCCCGCTTGGCCGCTCTCAGCGCGGCCGTGCCGGCGTCGGAGATCTGCTTGTTGCCGGCCGCCAGCTCGGCCGTGAACGCCTGCTGGATCGCGTTGGCGGACTCGTTCAGGAACGTCGCGGGCCCGTAGACGACGTGCGTCGGCTTCAGCTTCGCGATCGCCGCGCAGGCGCTGTGGGCGCCGCCGTACGCCGCTCCCCCGGCGGGGACGTTGCCGCCGAGGCAGCCCTCCAGCTGGAGCAGCCGGCCGAGGTCGTCGGTCAGCACCAGCTGCGGCAGCGACTCGCGCACGAGCACGTCGACGGCGTCGTCGCCGAAGCGGTCGTGCAGCTCCTGCGTCGCCTGATAGGAGCTGGAGGAGCGGCTCGCGAGCGTGTCGGTCCCGGTGCTCGGCTTCAGCCCCAGCGCCAGCACGCCGCCGGCGATCGCGAGCGCCCCCACGAGCGCCAGCACGAGCAGCGGGCGCGCCGCGGCGGCTCGGGCGATGCGCTCGAGGCTCTTGGGCGCGGACACGGTCAGGGAAGCGAGCTGGCGCCGCCGCTCGCGTCGGCCGCGGCGGTCGTGCTCGTGCTCGTCGACGCGCTCGCCGGCGGCGGCGTCGCGTTCACGTGCGGGAAGTCGGTCGAGTAGCCCGGGATCGTGCCCTGCTGCTTGCAGGCCGGGGCCGGGACGTTCGTCGGGTTGTAGTCGAACGCGAGCGCCGCGATCAGGTTGGCCGCATTCGGCGACAGGCCGCCGACGATCGTCGCGAGGTCGTCGGGGAGATTGACCTTCGGCCGCGAGCCGCTCGTGCACTGGCGGCTCTCGAAGACCGACAGCCCGGAGGTCAGCTGGTCCGCTGTGCCGGGCGCCCGGTATGCGTTCGGCCGGTTCGTCGCCGGACGGGTCGGGTAGGTCGCGAGCGCCTCCGGGCTGAGCGGGCTGAGCGTCCGCAGGAAGTGCAGGAACGGGTTGGCCGCGTCACCGTCGGAGCTGCTCGCCTGCGAGGCGGCGGTGGTGTTGCCGATCAGCGCGTCCAACTCGGGCTCGTACTGGGCGACGAAGCTCAGCAGCGGGTTGAGGCTGCGCGTGAACGGGTCGAGCTGACCGAGCAGCGGCCGCAGGTCGTTCAGCACCGACTGGAAGGCCGGCAGGCCGGTCTTCGCCGCCGCGATCAGCGGGCCGAGGTCGACGAAGAACGCTCTGAAGGACGGCGCCAGCTGCGCCGCCGCCTGCAGCGTCGGCGTCAGCTGCTGGGCGGCGGGGCGCAGCTGCGTGACGAGCGGGTTGGTGTCGTGGGCGAAGCGGTCGAGCGCGTCGAGCGTCGTGGTCGACTCGCGCTCGAACGTCGGGAAGGCGCGGAACGCCGCCTCCAGCTCCGTGTTTCTGCCCGCGATCGTCTGCAGGACCGTGTTCGAGTTTCTGATCAGCGCCGACAGCTGGCCGCTGCGCTCGCTGAGCGCGTCGAAGACCGTCGCGGTGTTGCTGACGAACTGGGTGACCGCCGGCTGCTGCTGGTTCAGCAGCGTGACGAGCTTGTTCGTGTCGCTCGCGAACGGCGAGAGGTTGCCGAGCGCGGCGTTGATGTCGACGCCGCGCCCGTCGAGGCCGGCCGCCGTCGACTGCATCCAGATCTGAAAGTCTCTGCGCGTCGTCGGGTCGAGCGAGCGGAAGATCTCGTCCAGCTCGACCGTGTGCTCGACCTGCCCCTGCGGCAGCGTGCCGCCGTCTCTGATCCCCTGCCCGGCGTGGCGGACGCCGGGGGTCAGCTGCACGTAGGTCTCCCCCAGCAGCGTCTTCTGCCGCAGGATCGCTCTCGTGTCGGTGGGGATCGGCGCGTAGCGCTGGTCGAGCTCGAGCGTCGCGTCGGTCGTGTCGTTCGGGCCCAGCGCGAGCTTCACGACTCTGCCGACCGGGACGCCCGAGATGCGCACGTCGGCCTCCTGCGCCAGCTGCGTCGCCTCGGGGAAGTCGACGTGGACCTCGTAGCCCTTCGGCTTCAGCGGCACGGTGCCGCCGAACGCGACCCAGAGGTACAGCAGCAGGCCGAAGCAGGAGAGCGCGAAGCCCGCCATCACGAGGATCCGACCGAGGGTGGGTGCCTGCTTCTGCATCTAGGGAGCCGGGGTCGCGGTCGTCGGGGTGGCCGGGGCGGTCGGCGTCGTCGTCGTGATGGTCGGCGTCGCGGCCGCGAGGTCGTTCAGGGGGCAGTAGCCCGGCGCGCTTCTGTCCAGGGTCGGCAGCAGCGCCAACTGCGCCACCAGCGCGAGGGCCGCCGATCCCTGCTGGTCGCCGGTGCGCAGCGGATTGAGGCCGGTGGAGGCGATGCACGGGACCGCGATGACCGCGCGGCGCACCGGGCCGAGCGCGTCTTCGCCGGTGAGGTTGCTGTTGAGCAGGTGGTTGAGCCACGCGACGTAGAAGAGGTAGCCCTCCTGCTTGCCGGGCGGGTTGTAGGCGAGCAGGTTGAAGAGGTCGTTGAGCGAGCCGAACGCCGGCGTCAGCGGCTTCGCCGCGACCGCCAGGTCGCTTGAGGCCGCCCGCAGCGTCTTGACGACCGGCGTCGCGGTCGTCGTGAACGGCGCGATCTGGTCCTGGATCACCGGCGTCGTCTGCTTCAGGAACGGCCGCGTCGCCTCGAGCGCGGGCCCGAGCGCCACCGCCGTCGGCTCCAGCGCCTTCAGCGTCGGGCCGAGCTGCTGGGCGAAGCGGGTCGTTCTGTCGAGCGCGGTCTTCGTCGTCGCGAGCGTGCTCGGCGCCAGGTCGAGCACCTTCTGGAGGTTGTCGGTCTGGTCGGCGAAGCGGCGGAAGACCTCGTTCGTGCTGCTGACGAACGTCTGCAGCTGGCTGTCGCGATCGCCCAGCTCGTTCGTGATCAGCCCGAAGTTGTGGACCACGCGCCGCAGGTTCGTGCGCCGCTCCGCGACCAGCTGCGTCAGCTTGCGGAGGTCGTCGGCGGTCGGGTCGAAGCGGCGGAAGACCTGCGCGAGGTCGGTCCCCTGCTGGTTCAGGCCGGTCGCGGCGCCGGCCAGCAGCAGCTGGAGGTAGTTGCGCGTGTCGACGTCGAGCGAGCTGAGGATCTCGTCCAGGTTGACGTCGGGCTGCGTCTGCGAGACGGGGATCGTGGAGCCGCTCTTGAGCGGCTTGCCGCTCGAGGAGCTGCCGGGGTCCAGCTCCACGATCATGTCCTTCAGGCCCGTCTTCGGCCGCAGCAGCATCGTCGCGTTCGGGTAGATCTCGTCGTACTTCGGCTTGACCCGCATCGTCACGAGCGCGCGGCCGTCGACCAGGTCGACGTTCGAGATCTCGCCCACCGCGACGCCCGCGATGTCGACCGTCTGGCCCTGGCCCGGGGTGACCGCCTGGGCGGTCGAGAACTCGCCCTTGAGCGTGTAGTAGGAGCGGCCGAAGACCGGCACCCAGCCGGGCAGGTAGATGCGCTGGTGGGCGAGGATGTAGCCGCCGACGACGGCCGCCAGCACGACCAGCACGATGATCGCGACGAAGTCCGGCAGGTGCTTGCGGATCGCGGTCCTCATCTGGTCGACCCCTGCGCCGCCTCGGCTCTCTGCGCCGCGCCGGCGAAGAGGTTCGGCTCCGTGCTGGTGCTGCCGCCGATCGGCGGCGGCGTCGCGATCTTCGTCTGTCTCGGCGCCTTGCCGGGGCCAGCCTCCGGGCCGTTCACGTCCGGCACCGCGTCCTGGGCGCACGGTCTCGTGTCGCTGTAGCCGATCGGCGTCCGCGGCAGCAGCGGGCGCGTCCCGAGGACCGGCAGCGGCGTGTTGGCGACCACCGGCGAGTGGGTCGCGGTCCGCTTCGAGTCGCCGAAGTCGACCGAGTTGGTGCCGCCCGGCGCGGCGCCGCGGATATAGCTGCCGTTGCCGTCGAAGTTCTGTCCCTCGCCGGCCATCCCGACGAGCGCGTCCCAGAACTCCTTGTAGTTCTCGACGATCGTCCCGTCCGGGCGTCGCGTCGTCAGCGCGCCGTCCTTGACGCCGACGTTGAGCGTCGGCAGCACGACCTGCGAGAAGCACTGGTTCAGCGACGTGACCTGCGGCAGCAGCTTGATCGACTCGGTCTGGAGCTGGCCGAGGTCGACGGTCGCGGGCGCGAGCTGGTCGAGCAGGCCGCCGAGCTTGTCGGGCGCCAGCAATGCGCGCACCTGCGTGATCCAGGGGAACGCGGCGTCGATCGTCGCGGCCGTCTGCTCGACGCCCGGCAGCAGCTCGCGGGCGAACGCGCGCGTCGAGGGGAACGCCTGGTCGAGGCTGACGAAGGCGTCGCGCGCGGAGGTCAGCGTCGGTCCCAGCTCGCGGATCGTCGCCGCCAGCTGCGTGCTCTGCGAGGCCGTGACGGCGAACGTCTGGTTCGCGTGGGTGAGCAGGTCCTGCAGCTGCCCCTCGCGGGTCTGCAGCGCGGTCGAAAGTCTCGCCACGCCGCTGATCGCGCTCGAGAGGTCGTGCTCGGAGGTGCCGAGCAGCGCGCTGTTGACGAGCGCGGTGCCGTTGAACGCGGCGGCCGCCGAGTCGTAGGACTTGTTCAGCGCCTGCGCGCCGGTGAGGCCTCTGACGCTCGGATCCTGGGTCGCGTCCTGGGCCGGTGTCGGCTTCGAGTTGAGCGCCGTCCCGTACTGCTGCAGGAGCACTCTGAGGTCGTTGCGCGAGCCCGACTGCAGCGCGCTCAGGACCTGGTCGAGCTGGACCGGCGTCGAGGTCTGGGTGACGCCGATCGTGCCGCCGTCGGGGACGTCGGGAGCCGACGGCGAGCCCGGTCTGAGGTCGATGAAGAAGTTGCCCTCGAGGAAGATGCGCGGCCGGATCTTGAGCGTCGCGTCCTGGTGGACCGGCAGCCCCTCGCTCTTCAGCTCCATCGTCACGTCGGTCAGGTTCGTGTGCTCGTAGCGCGTGACGCTCGAGACCTTGCCGATGTTGACGCCGGCGATCCGCACCGGCGAGCCCTTCTTGATGTTGTTCGACGACTGGAAGACCGCATGGATGCGGTAGCCGTGCGTGAACGGGATGTGCTTCGTGAAGCCGAGGTAGACGCCGATCGCGAGCAGCACGAGCGTGAGCAGCCCGACTCTCAGCGGGCTCCACGGAACGCGCCGGCGCGGCGCTCTGTCGCCCTCGGGGGTCTTCGTAGTCCGTGCCATCAGCGTGCAGTCGTCGTCGTGTAGTCGCCGTTGAGGTCTCTCGCGACCTTCGAGGTCTGGTTCGAGGTGCGCCCGGGCGGGTTGCCCACCACGACACCCTTGGAGTTGACGTAGCCCTCGTTGCCGGCGACGCACGCGTCGGGGCCGCCGAACGCGCCGATCGTCGGGTACGGGTTGGCGTGGAGGTGGTTGGTGCCGGGATCGGCGTTCGCGCTGATCGCGGTGCCGTTGCCGGGCGCGGAGGCCGGGCCCGCCTGGCCGTTGACGCCGATCGGCCCGGCGACGGCCGTGACCCGCGCCCAGTTGACGTTGTTGCCGGAGTCGCCGTCGCTGACGGCGCTCGCGACGTTGCTCAGCAGCAGCGCAAGGTAGTTGCAGTTGACCTGCGAGCCGGCGAGGTGGGCGACCGTCGGCGCGAGCGCCTGCGCCGTCCCCTTCAGTCCGTTGATCCCGAGCGGCACCTGCGGGTCGTTCGCGAACTGCTCCAGCGCCCTGAAGGTGCCGGCGAGCTGC
>JAATFK010000362.1 GCA_015655225.1 Solirubrobacterales bacterium
GTGGAGGCGGCGCTTCTCGCCGAGGACGGCGTGCGGGAGGCGGTCGCGGTCGCGGTCGACGCTCCAGAGGGGCGCCGTCTCGTCGCCTACGCCGCGCCTTCGGGCGATGGCGAGGCGCTTCTCGCCGCGCTGAGGGAGCTACTTCCCGCCCATATGGTCCCGGCGCGGGTCGTGACGCTCGACGCGCTTCCGCGGGCGGGCTCCGGCAAGGTCGACCGGCGCGCCTTGCCCGCGGTCGACTGGTCGCAGGCGAGCGGGCGGGTTGCACCCGAAGGCGAGGTCGAGGCCGCGCTCGCCGAGATCTGGGCGCACGCGCTCGGCCTCTACGCGGTCGGCGCGACCGATAACTTCTTCGCGCTCGGCGGCGACTCCATCCTGTCGCTCCAGGTCGTCTCGCGCGCGCGGGCCAAGGGCCTCGCCGTCTCGCCCAAGCAGATATTCGAACGTCAGACCGTCCGCGAACTCGCGGAGGTCGCCACTTTCGCCGGGGACGACGTTCGGCCGCGTGCCGGCGCCGCGGGCGAGGCGCGGCCGCTTTCGGAGGCCGACCTCGAGGCGCTCGGCGTCGGGCGCGCTGCGATCGACACGGTGTTCCCGCTGTCGCCGCTCCAGCGCGGGCTGCTGTTCCATGCGGCGGAAGACCCCGAGGGCGCGGCTTACGTCGAGCAGAGCGTCGTCATGGTCGACGGACTGGACGCCGAACGCTTCGCGCAGGCCTGGCGCGAGACCTTCGCGCGCCATCAGGCGCTGCGCAGCGTGTTTATCGCGGACAGCCAGGTCGTGTTTCGCGACGCCGCCTGTCCGATCGAGATCGTCGACGTCCGCGGCCTCGGCGACGCCGCCCTCGCGGCGATCGCGAGCGAGGAGCGCGCGCGCCGCTTCGACCTCGTCCGCGGACCGCTGTCGCGCCTCAAGCTCCTGCGCTGCGGCGAGGCCCGCTGGCAGCTCGTCTGGACGTTCCATCACGTCATTCTCGACGGCTGGAGCGCCTCGCTGGCGATCGGCGAAGCGCTGACGCGCTATGCGGGCGGCACGCCGCCGGAGGTCGCGCCCTACGCCCGCTACGTCGACTGGCTGTCCCGCCGGGACGCCGCGGCCGACGAGGCCTTCTGGCGCGAGGCCCTCGCCGGAGTCGACGAGCCGACCCTGCTGGCGGCCGCGGCCGCCGCCGCGAGCGGACAGTCGGAGCACGGCTTGCTGCGCCGCAGGCGAGACCACGCCGCGACGGCCCGCCTCGTAGCCTTCGCCAGGCGGGAGCGCGTCACGCTCAACGCCCTGATCCAGGGCGCGTGGGCGCTGCTGCTGTCGCGCCGGACGGGCCAGGAGACCGTGACGTTCGGCGCTACGGTCTCGGGCAGGCCGGCGGAACTCGACGGCTGCGAGACGATGATCGGGCTGTTCATCAACACGCTGCCGGTCGCGGTCGCCGCGCCGCCTGGCCGCCGCGTCGGCGAGTGGCTGCGCGACCTGCAGGCGCGAGGGATCGCACTGCGCGAGCACGAGCAGACGCCGCTTAACGACGTCCAGCGCTGGGCCGGGCGTCCGGGCCGCCCGCTGTTCGACACGCTGCTGGTGTTCGAGAACTATCCGGTCGACCGCGCGGCGCGGGACGGATCGGGGCTGACGGTCGAGCCGGTGGAGGCCGAGGCGGCCGCCCTGACCCATTATCCGCTCACGCTCGGGATCGACGTCGGCGAGGCGCTCGACATCGCCTTCGGCTACGATCGCGCCGTGTTCTCCGACGAGCGCGTCCGCGAGCTGGCGCGCAGCCTGGACGCGCTGCTCGACCGCCTCGCGGCGGATCCGGACGCGGCTCTCGGGTCGCTCTCCCCGCTGTCGGAGGAGGACGCGGCGAGGCAGTCACCCTGGACGCGCGGCCAGTGGGAGCCGCAAGCGCCGCAGTTCGTCCATGAGCGGATCGCCGACTGGGCGGCCGCGGACCCGGACCGTCCCGCGGTCCTCTTCGGCGACCTCACGGTGACGCGCGGCGAGCTCGACATGCGCGCCAACCGGATCGCCCGCGCCCTCGTCGACCGCGGCGTCGGGCCCGACCGGATCGTCGGCGTCATGCTCGGCCGATCGCCCGACCACCTTGCGGCGCTGCTCGGCGTGCTGAAGGCCGGCGGCGCCTTCCTGCCCCTGCCGCTCGACTGGCCGGCGGCCCGGCTCGCCGAAACGGTTGCGGATGCGGGCGCCAGGCTCGTGATCGCCGAGGCGTCGACGCTCGATCGGGCGCGTGCGACCGGCGCCGCCGTGGTCGGGATCGACGGCCCCGACGAGTCGGGCGCGGCCGCGGCGCGGCCCCCATCCGCGCTCCACGCGGAAAGCCTCGCCTATGTCATCTACACGTCGGGCTCGACGGGACGGCCGAAGGGCGTCGGCGTCGGCCACGCCGCGATCGCCATGCACTGCGCGGCGACCGCGCCGCTTTACGACATGGACGATCGCTCGCGCGAATTCCACTTCATCAATCTCGCCTTCGACGGCGGGCACGAGCGCTGGCTGACCGCGCTCATGACGGGCGGAAGCCTCGTGCTGCGCGACGACGAGCTCTGGTCGCCCGAGCGCACGCTCGACGCGATCGGCCGGCACGGCGTCACCAACGCCGGATTCCCGCCGGTCTATCTCTCCGCGATGGCCGCGGGCGCCGCGGGCGCGCCGGCGCCGGCCGTGGACCTCTACTCGTTCGGCGGCGAGGCGATGCCGCGCGCCGGCTTCGAGCTGGCGCGATCGGCGCTGAAGCCGCGCGTCCTGATCAACGGCTACGGTCCGACCGAGGCGGTGGTGACGCCGCTGCTCTGGCGCGTCGA
>JAATFK010000233.1 GCA_015655225.1 Solirubrobacterales bacterium
ACGATCGCCGCCGGGCTCGGCTACGGAGCTCCGAACCTCGTCGCGGCGGGACTGGCCGCGCTCGGCCTCGGCATCGCGCTCGTCGCGGGCCGGCTGGAGCGCCGCGACCGCCGCCCCGCCGCACCCGTCACGTCTGCGCCGCCGGGCGGATGACGACCTCGCCCACGTCGACGTCGTCGGGCTGCTCGATCGCGTAGGCGACCGCGCGGCCGACGGCCTCGGGCGGCATCGCGATCCCCAGCAGCGCCTCGACCTGCGGGGTCAGCTCGCGCGAGCCGAAGCTCGTGCGCGTCATGCCGGGCGAGACGACCGTCACCCGCAGCCGGCCGTCGGCCTCCTGGCGCAGCGCCTCGGAGATCGCGCGGACGGCCATCTTCGTCCCCGCGTAGACGCCCATCGTCGCGACGATCCGGTGCGCCGCCGTCGAGGCGGTGTTGACGAAGTGGCCGGAGCCCTGCTCGCGGAAGACCGGCAGGGCGGCGGCGATCCCGTGCAGGACGCCCTTGACGTTCACGTCGATCATGTCCATCCAGTCGTCCACGCGCAGCTCGTCGAACGGGGAGATCGGCATCACGCCGGCGTTGCTGACGAGCACGTCGAGGCGGCCGAACCGCTCCTGGGCGAGGTCGACGAGCGTGACGAGGCCCTCGCGACGACGCACGTCGATCGACGCGTACGCGGCCTCGCCGCCCGCGTCCGTGATGCGGCTCGCGAGGTCCGCGAGGCGGTCGGGCCGGCGGGCGCCGAGCACCACCTTCGCCCCGCGCTCGGCCAGCAGCAGGGCGGTCGCCTCCCCGATCCCGGTGCTCGCCCCGGTGATCGCGACGACCTTGCCTTCGATGCCAGAGATGAAGTGCTCCTTCGCTTGAATGTAAGAGGTCTATCGCTTAGGCAGGCTAGCATCCCTCGGCGATGGCGAGACGGCCCTACCACCACGGCAACCTGAGAGCCGAGCTGATCGAGGCGAGCTTCGCCCTGCTCGCCCGCGACGGCCTCTCCGGCTTCTCCGTGGCGCAGGTCGCGCGCACCCTCGGCGTCAGCACCGCCTCGCCCTACCGCCACTTCGCTGACCGCGACCACCTCCTCGCAGCCGTCGCCGCGCAGGCCGCGCTCGAGCTCGCCGACCGCATCCGCTCCGATGCCGACGCCGCCGGCTCCGACCCGCGCGAGCGGTTCGCGGTGACCGCCGGGACCTACGTCCGCTACGTCGCGCGGCGCGGCGCCGGCTATCCGGTGATCTTCGCCACCTCGCTCGCGGGCCTCGAAGACCCCGAGCTGGTCCAGGCCGGCCGTGCGCTGATGAGCCTCATGCTCCAGCTCGCCCAGGAGACCGGCGTCGCGCCGACGCCCGAGCGCGCGCTCCTGCTGCTCGAACGCCACGGCGTCATCGCGCAGGGCTACCTCACGCTCCACCGCGAGGGCTTCCTGACCCTCGGAGACGTCAGCCTCGACGGCATCGCCGAGCGCGCGACCGAGGCCACGCGGGACCTGCTGCGCGCCTTCGCCGACGCGTGACGCGCGGGAGCGTCAGGGGAGCTGCTCGATGATCGCGACGAGCTCGTCGCGGCGGTAGCCGTGGTGGCGGGCGAGCTGGAGCAGGTCGCGGGCTCTGGCGTGGACGAGTTCGCGCTGTGGGGTGCCGCTGACGCGGGCACCGTGGCCGCGCCCGAACTGCAGCAGCCCTTCGTCGCGCAGCACGCGAAACGCGCGCAGGACGGTGTTTGTGTTCACGTCCATGACGGCCGCGAGGTCGCGCGCCGGCGGCAGGCGCTGCCCCGGGGTCGCCTCACCATCGGCGATCGCGCGCCGGATCTTGGCCGCGACCTGGTCGTGGAGTGGGAGCGACGCGCCGCGGTCCAGCTTGACATCGAACATGGTGCTAGTCAGGGTAGCTTCATGTCTGAGTATGCGCGGCGGCCGCGTTGTCAGTGACCGCCTCACCGATCGACGCCGGCGTGATCGAAGCGGCCCGTCGCCGGCAGCGTCGTCGCCGCCTGCGGATCGCCCTCGTCGTGTCGATCCTGGGCGCCGTCGTCGTCCTGCTGATGTCGTCGCGCGGTGGCGATCGTCCACGGGGCGCGGCGCGCCACGCAATCGCGGTGCCCGCGGCCCGTCTGCTGGCGAAGCCCGCCTACGCCGGCGTTGCGTGCGGCGTGCCCAACTCGATCTCATGCGATCGCCTCGGGCTCGAGGTCTGGCTGCGAAGACCTGCCGCCTCGGTCCAGGCGACCGTCGCCGGCCAGGCGATGGTGCTCGACGATCCGCTGTGGAGCGGCCCCCAGCACGCCGGCGGACGGACCGCGTTCGCGGGATTCATGCGGCCCGCCGGCCTCGCCGCCCGCTTCCATCTGAAGCCGAGCGCCGCGGGGAGATGGTTCGGTCCGGTCCCGCGCCCAGTGCCGCTCACCGTCCTCGTCCGGTACGGCGACGGGAGCGTCGCGACCGCAACGACCACCGTCGCGGTCGCTCCCGGCTGGGGCTAGCCGGGAGCGCACTGGGGCGTGACGGTGGCGAGGGAGGTGGCGGTCGCGGCGTCGAGGAGCCCGTAGCCGTAGACCCGGTTGGGTCCGGCGAGGCCGAGTGGCCTGGCTGTCGCCTTGAGGCGGCATTCGAGCTGCGCCGGCGTCGGATGCGGACCGAGGACGCCGCTCGCGATCACGAGCGCGGCGGTGCCCGTGACGTGTGGCGCGGCCATCGAGGTGCCGTCGAAGTCGGTCGCCAGCCCGAAGTCGGCCGGATCGCCGTCGGCGTAGGTCGTCTGGATGATGTTGGTGCCGACGTGGCCGTGGCGGCAGTGAAGGTCGCGGACGAGGCTCGCGTCGGGGCCGCCTCCGGGCGCGACGAGCCCGATTCCCGGTCCGTCGTTGGAGAAGCTGGCGAGGCAGCCGTCGTCGGTCGTGGCCCCGACGGCGAGCGTGTCGCTGTCGCGGGCGGGGTAGGCGACGCGGGCCCGGCTGTCGTTGCCGGTGGCGGCGACGACCAGCACGCCGTGGTCGTATGCCTCGTGGATCGCGTCGAGCAGCTCTGGCATCTGCCTGCCGGTGACGGTCAGCGGGAACTCGAGGCTCATGTTGATGATCCGCGCGCCGTGCGCGACGGCGTAGCGGACGCCCCGGGCGATCGTGACGGCGTCGCCCCGGCCCTCGGCGTCGAGCACGCGGAGCGGCATGATCTGGGCTCGCCAGGCGAGGCCGCTGACCCCGATCCCGTTGCCAGTCGTCTCGGCGATCGTCCCGGTCACGTGGGTGCCGTGACCGTAGGGGTCGCGATCGAGCGCGACGCGGTCGTCCGCGACGAAGTCGTACGGGGCGACGAAGCGGGTCCCGCCGAAGTCCGGGGATCTGCGGTAGCGGCCGTCGTCGCGGTAGGCGACGCCGGTGTCGAGCACCGCGATCCGGACGTCGTCGGCGCCGGGATGGCCCGCGCTCGCGGCGTTGGCCCAGGCGGGGATCGCGTCGATTCCCCACGGTCCGAAGAAGTTCCATTGGGTTGCGAGCAGGCCGCCGAGCGCGGGGAGGCCGGGATCGTTCGGCAGGCCCGGGGGCGGCGGGGTGGTGGGGGCGGTGGTCGTGTCGGTCGCGGTCGTGGCGTCGGCGGCGTGGGCGACCGGGTCCGGCACCGCATAGGCGACCCCGCGCCGGCCG
>JAATFK010000529.1 GCA_015655225.1 Solirubrobacterales bacterium
CGCGAGCGCGACGCCGGTGGGGTTGCCGCCGGTGTGGATCGTCGTGCCGGCGGTCGCGCTCGTCAGGTCGACCGGCGTGATGCCCGCGTTGGTCGAGTTGTTGTTGGA
Source organism: Solirubrobacterales bacterium (assembly GCA_015655225.1). GTDB lineage: Bacteria > Actinomycetota > Thermoleophilia > Solirubrobacterales > Solirubrobacteraceae > Conexibacter. Next base: position 109 of record JAATFK010000529.1, read on the forward strand.
CACGTAGGCGGTGTCGCCGTCGGCGGAGAGCGCGAGGCCCTGAGAGGAGAGGCCGTTGCCGAGCGTGATCGACGGCAGCGGGGCGAGCGTCGCGACGTCGAACTGCGCCGGCCAGTTGCCGCCGACGCCGCCCTCGACCACGTAGCCGGTCGTCCCGTCGGGGCTGATCGCGATCTCGCCCGGCGTCTGGTTCTCCGGGAGCCCGAAGATTCTGTCGTTGTCGACGGTGTTGGTCGCGACGTCGAGCGGGACGACCGCGCCGCCGTTCGCGAGCGTGATGAACGCGGTTCTGCCGTCGGGCGTGATCGCGATGCCGTAGGCGAAGCCGCCGCCGGGGACGTTGTAGGCGTCCGTGGCCGTGCCGGATGCGACGTTGACCGCGAAGACCTCGTTCGTGGTCGCCACGTAGGCGGTCGTGTCGTCCGGCGTGAAGGCGATGCCGCCGCCGGGGCTCGGAAAGAAGCCGCTGCCGAGGGCAATCGGCGCCCCGACCGTGTCCGTCGTGAGGTCGATCGGGTAGAGCGTGTCGTCGGTCTGGTCGGTGACGTATGCGAGCGTGCCGGCGTGGTTGATCCCGATGCCCGTGGCGTGGGGGACTCTGAGCGCGGTCCCGGCCGTGTTGGTGGCCGTGTCGATCGGCGTGACGGTGCCGGCGGACTGGTTCGTGACCCACACCGTGCTGTTGTCAGGCGTGGTCGCGGCTCTGGTGGTGCCGTTCGCGCCGACCGCCGGCAGGAGGGAGCCGTTGGAGAGGTCGATCGGGATCGTGCCGCCCGGAGCGCCCTCGACGTAGGCGAACGTGCCGGCCGAGGCCGAGGCCGCCGTCAGGGCGGAGGGTACGAGGAGCGCTACGGCGGCGACGCCGAGCAGCCGGCGGCGCGCGCCGCGCGCCCCGAGCAGGGGTGAGTCGAATGGTGACAACGGATCTCCGAGGTGGGATTAACGCGCTCTCGGGCTCTGATGTAAGGAGCGCCAGTGCGCCAGATCCGATAGATCCTCTTCCCTCAGACAACCATGATGTTGCGCCTATGTGACAAACCTGTGTGACTGTTGCAACCGTTCACACGACGAAGACAATTCGCTCGCCGCTGTTTGGCTTGGTCCAGGTCGATTGGACGTCCCTGAGCGGGGTCGGCACGGCGTCGATCGTGTAGTCGCTCGCCGAGATGTGTTCCGCGAGCGCCGGCAGCTCGGCGGCGATCTCGCGCGTCGGGACCGAGCCCTGGCCGCTGCCGACGAGCTGGAGCCGGGCGGCGCGCAGCCACTCCGACGGCACCGTCAGCTCGAGCCCGGCCATCGAACCGATCTCGATCCAGGCGAGCGGCCGGCCGCGGTCCGAGCGCCGCGTGACGATCGCCGGGATCGCCCGCTGCGTCGCCGCTCCCCACAGGTAGTCGATCACGACGTCGACGGACGCCTCGTCGGCGGCCGCGCCCAGCTCCGCGTCGACCGCCTCCGGCTCGCCGCCGAGCGAGACGACGCGGTCGGCGCCGAGCGCCTCGAGCTCGGCCAGCCGCTCGGGGTCGCGGCCGGCGGCGATCACGTGTCCGGCGCCGAGGTGCTTCGCGATCTGGACCGCCATCCGGCCGGCGTTCCCGGTCGCGCCGAGCACCAGCACGCTCTGCCCGGGCTGGAAGGCGATCCGCTTGCGCAGGGCGATCCACGACGACATCGCGGGGTTCATCGCGGCGGCGATCGTGACCGGGTCGACGCCGTCGGGCAGCGCGACGCAGCGGCGCGGGTCGACCACCGTCCGCTCGGCCATGCTGCCCATCAGCGTGTCGGCGAGGATGAAGTAGACGAGGGAGCCGTCGGCGGTCCGCCCGACGCCGTCGATCCCGGGGACGAGCGGCAGCTCCCCGGTGCTCTCGTAGTGGGAGCCGTCGGCCGAGGAGCGCACGCGCGGGTGCAGCGCGGCGGCGAGCACGTCGACGACCAGGTCGTCTCCGGCCGGCTCGGGCGCGGCGATCTCCTCGTAGCGGGGCGGGTTCTCGAACGAGCGGACGACGGCGGCGAACATGGCGGTTGCTCCTGCGGTAGTTGGTGGCACGAACCATTGTAGTTGGTCTCACCAACTACACTTCGAATCGTGACGTCCACGCCCACCAGCCCCCCGCGGCTCGATCCGGTCGACGCGCTCGTTCAGCTCACCTTCGCGGTCCAGACGGTCATCGGGACGGTCGCCGCCCGCCACGAACTCTCGATCACGCAGCTGCGGATGCTCGGGATCCTGCGCGACCGCGAGCCCGGCATGCTGGAGCTGTCGCGGATGCTGACGCTGGAGAAGTCGAGCGTCACCGGCCTGGTCGACCGCGCGCAGAAGCGCGGGCTGGTCGCGCGCACCGGCGCCGACGGCGACGGCCGCGCCGTTCACGTGCGACTGACCGCGCGCGGCCGCCGGGTCGCGGCGCGACTCACCGAGGAGGTGACCGACGAGCTGTCGGCGCTCGTCGCGGGCCTGCCGGCGCGCGACCGCGACCAGCTGACGCGGATCGCCACCCGCGTCGTCTACGACCGGGCCGCCCACGACGGAATCGACCTCGACGAGGGGCGAGCGCGCGCCTAGTCGCGGCGGCCGCCCGCCCCGCGACGGCGCGTGGGCTTACGATCCCTGCGTGCTGATCAGCCTCAGAACGGCGGCCTACGAGCTGGGCGTCTCGGTCGAGACGCTGCGGGCGTGGGCGGAGGCGGGCCATGTCGCCAGCTACCGGACGCCGGCAAACCAGCGCGAGTTCGACTCCGACGAGATCGCCGCCTACGCGGAGTCGCTGCGGCCCACGGCGCCCGACGACGGCGTCGCCAGACCGAAGCCGGACATCGCGCCGGTCGATCGCCGCGACCACCGCGACCGCTGGCCGAGAACGGCCTGAGGCAGCCGACGGTGGCCGAGCTTCCCGCGCACGTGAGACCGATGCTGGCGCAGCTCTCGGTGCTGCCCGACGACCTCGACCAGTGGTCCTACGAGGTGAAGTGGGACGGCGTGCGGGCGATCGCGTTCATCGAGGACGGGAGCGTCCGGCTCGAATCGCGGCGGCTGCTCGACGTCAGCCACACGTACCCGGAGCTGGCCGGGCTGGCGGAGGCGATCGCGCCGGACCGGGCGATCCTCGACGGTGAGATCGTCGTGCTCGAGGGCGACGGCCGCTCCAGCTTCGAGCACCTCCAGAGCCGCCTCGGCGTCCGCGACCCGAGACGGATCGAGCGGCTCGCCGCGCAGGCGCCCGCGACCCTGATGGCCTTCGACCTGCTGTGGCTCGACGACGAGGACCTGATGGACGCGACCTACGTCGAGCGCCGCGACGCGCTCGACGGCCTCGGACTCGGGGACACGGGCGAGCACTGGCGCGTCCCGCAGCGGTTCTCCGACGGTCCCGCCCTCTGGAGGGAGAGTGGCGAGCAGCAGCTCGAGGGAATCGTCTGCAAGCGGCTCGCCTCGACCTACGTCCAGGACGGGCGCCGCGCGAGCGACTGGCGCAAGGTCAGACACGTCCGCCGGCAGGAGTTCGTGATCGGCGGCTGGATCCCCGGCGAGGGCCGCCGGGAGGAGACGATCGGCGCGCTGCTCGTCGGCTACTACGACGGCGACGAGCTGCGCTACGCGGCGAGAGTCGGGACCGGCTTCACCGACGCGCTGCTGGCGCGGCTGGTCGAGCTGCTGAGACCGCTGCGCACCGAGGCGTCGCCGTTCACCGGCCGCCAGCCCGAGCGCGGCGCGATCTTCGCGCGGCCCGAGCTGGTCGGCGAGGTCGACTTCCGCGAGTGGACGCGCGCCGGCACGCTGCGCCACCCCGCGTTCAAGGGGCTGCGCGACGACAAGGATGCGCGGGGCGTCGTGCGCGAGGAGCCGGCGGCCGGCTGATCAGGCCGCCAGCACGGCCGGCTTCAGCACCTCCTCGCACCACTGGCGGAAGCTCGTCGGGGTGGTCGACTCGGGGGTGCGGGGCTCGGCGTCGTCGAGGCCCGCGTCCTTGGCGACCATCATGTCGACCATCCCCTGCACCATCGCCGCGGACATGCCGAAGCCGGTCAGCTGCGCGGCGTAGGCCTCGACCGGGATCCGCTGGTAGCGCACCGGCCGCTCCAGCACCTCGGAGATGATCTGCGCCAGCTGGTCGAACGAGAGGTCCTCGGGACCGAGGACGGCGACGTGGCCCTGGCCGTCCCAGGAGTGGTCGCGCAGCAGCGCGGCGGCCGTGGCGGCGATGTCGCGGGTCGCGCAGGTCGGGAACGGGCGGTCGGCCGTGAGCGTCCCGAAGAGCACGCCGTCGTCCTTGATCCCCTTGACCTGGCGCAGCACGTTGTCCATGAACGACGGCATCGTCAGGGCGCGGTAGCCGACGCCCGTGGAGGCGATCAGATCGTCCATCGCGAGCGCGACCGTCACCAGGCCGGCGTGGTCGCTGACGCCGGTGCCTCGGCCGAGGGCGGAGACGCCGACGACGCGCTGGACGCCCGCGCTCACGAAGGCCTCGGCCGCCGGGCGGGTGAAGTCGAGGTAGGCGGCGTCGAGGCTCTGCGCGCGCGGGTTCGGCGGCACGAGCCAGAAGACCGAGTCGGCGCCGGCGAAGGCCTTCGCGACGACGTCGGGGTCGCCGTGCGAGCCCTCGACGACCTCGACGCGCTCGCGCACGCCGGGGGCGAGACGCGACGGATCGCGGGCGATCACGCGGACCGGCTCGTCGCCGTCGAGGAGGGCCTGGACGAGCTGATGGCCGATGTCGCCGGTAGGGGTGGTGACTACGATCACGGGGTTCTCCTGAGTCGTTGAGGAGAAGTAGACTCTACCGTACCGTTTACTTTTTGGGAAGGCCTACCTGCATGGCACGACGCGGAGACGAGCTGCGACGGCACATCCTCTTCACGGCGAAGGACGTCTTCCTCGAGCTGGGCTTCGAGCGCGCGTCGATGGACACGGTCGCGACGCGTGCCGCGACCTCGAAGCGCAGTCTCTACGCGCACTTCGAGAGCAAGGACAAGCTGTTCGTCGCGGTCGTCGAGCTGGTCAGCGAGCTGTACCTCGACAGGCTCGGGACGCCCGACGGGTACGCCGAGGACCCGCCGGAGGCGGTCGTCCTCTACTGCGGTCGCTTCCTGCAGATGCTGCTGTGGGAGACGGCGCTGCGCGCGTGCCGGCTCTTCATCGCCGAGGCCGAGCGGCTGCCCGACGCGGCGGCCCGCTACCACGAGGCGATCTTCGCGACGCCGCAGGAGCGCCTGGCCGCGTTCCTGACCGAGCGCACGCGGGTCACCCCGTCGGACGGCGGCGCGATCGCCGAGCAGTTGATCGGCCGCACGATCTACCCGGGACTGGTCCGCGCGCTGCTCGGCGTCGAGCCGCTCAAGGCCGATTCGCCCGACGCCGCGACGATCGCGCAGGACGTCGACCTCGCACCGATCCGCGCCGCGGTCGCGGCGCTGCTGCCCGGGCGGGCGCCGGCCTCCGCATAGGCGCCTGTGAGAACATGGATCGCATCGGTTCGAGCCCGATGGCGGGCTCGCCGGCCAAGAACCTCGAAGGAGCGATCGATGGAAACCAAGCAGGTTGCTGAAGAGCGGGCCTATTTCGAGGGCGGTCACTTCGACGGCGCGGAGCGCGGCGTCTACCCGCCCGGTCGCGTCCGCATCGACGTCTCGGTCGAATCCGACGTCACCGAGAAGCGCCACCTGACCTACCTGCGGACGGACCGCAGACACACGATCGGCGACACCGACGTCCCGGTCTACGAGCTGCAGGCCTAGCTCCGGCTACTCGACGACCGGGGGCTCCAGCAGCGACCGGTTGATGTGCTCCGAGAGCGCCTGCGCCGCCGCCCGCTGCGCGGCCAGGTGCTCCCGGTCGTCCTCGTCGTTCAGCAGCGCCGCCGCGTAGGCGGTCGACGCCGCCTCCCAGTTCTCCCGCAGCCGGTCGGTCTCGACCCGTGCGCGGTGACGCATCGTCTCGGCCGTCTCGGCGATCTCGACCGCCGAGGCGTGCGCGTCGAAGGTCGTCCCGCCGTCCTCGCGGCGCACGAACGTGAACGTCCCGTTCCCGGTCAGGACCGGCTGGTGCAGCAGCCGCTGCACGCGCGTCGAGGCGTCGCCGAGCACGCTCGTGGTGACGCTGAAGCGCGGGTAGGGCTGCAATCCCGCGAGCCACGCGCGCTGGCGCTCCTCGCGCCCCGCGTTCGCGCGGTCGTCGAGCGTCAGCCCGGCGTACTCGGCGACGTGCACCCAGCCCCAGTGGGTCCCCGCCAGCAGCAGCCCGGCGGCGAGCGCGGCGGCGGCGAGCCCGCCGCCGCCGTGGAACAGCAGCCGCCAGGCGCCGAAGAGCGCCAGCACGATCCCGAGCACGAGGCTGACGCCGGTCAGCAGCGAGCCGGCCGCGACGAGCCGGTCGTGGGCGCGGGTCGCGATCGGCGGCTCGTGCCACTGCTCGGCGGCGGGCAGGGTCGCGAGGTCGGCGTCGAGCAGCCGCGGGTCGGCGGGGACGCCGAGGAACGCCACCAGCTCGTCGCCGCCGGCCATCGTGCGCGCCCTCGGTTCGTCAGCGGCCCGGGCGGCTAGCGGGCGGTCCCGTTGGTGCCGTGGCGGGCGGCGTCGGCGGCGAGGTTGCCGGTCAGCATGCCCTCCTGCACCTGGTCCATCAGCGAGCCGACCGAGGCGGGGGAGTGGGGCAGCAGCAGCGTCGTCATGTTGCCGTTCTCGCCGACCGA
>JAATFK010000113.1 GCA_015655225.1 Solirubrobacterales bacterium
CGCTGTTCGCCGACCACGTGCCCGCACGCGACGCCGCCGCGGTCGCGCGGATCCGGGCGGCCGGCGGCGTGCTCGTCGGCAAGACCGCCACGCACGAGTTCGCGTGGGGCATCACGTCGATCAACGAGGCGATGGGGACCTGCCGCAACCCCTGGGATCCCGAGCGGATCGCGGGCGGCTCCAGCGGCGGCTCGGCGGTCGCGGTCGCCGACCGGCAGGTCCCGCTCGCCGTCGGCACCGACACCGCCGGGTCGGTCCGCGTCCCGGCGGCGTTCTGCGGGATCGTCGGCCTCCGCCCGAGCCACGACGGGATCAGCCGCGCGGGCGTCTTCCCGCTGGCGCCGTCGCTCGACACCGTCGGCGCGTTCGGCCGCACGGTCGCGGACGTCCGCCTGCTGGTCGCCGCGATGCGGGAGCGGCCGCTACGGCCGCCGCGTCAGCTCGCCGGCGGTCAGCTCGGGACGCTGCGCGTCGGGGTCGACGCGGGCAGGTCCGGCGACGGGCCGGCCGCCGACGCGATCGACCGCGCGGCGACCGCGCTCGCGGGCGGCAGGTCCGGCGCCGCGCCGTTCGCCGACGCGATCGACCGCTCGGCGGCGATCCTCGCGGGCGGCGGCGCCGAGCCGGTCGAGCTGGAGCTGCCGGCGCCCGAGCGCCTGCTGTCGCTGCTGTGGCGGATCCAGGCGGCGGAGGCGCTGCGCACGCATCGCGAGCGCGGCCTCTACCCGGCCGAGCGGGAGCGCTACGGCGCCGACGTGCGCGGCCGCTTCGACGCGGCCGCCTTGCTGACGGAGGACGAGGTGGCGGGCGCGCGCGCCGACCGGGAGCGGCTGCACGCGGAGCTGACCGCGTGCTTCGCGCGCGTCGACGTGCTGCTGACGCCGGTGGCGACCGTGCCGCCGCCGCGCGTCGCCGAGCTGCTGGACCCGGTCGGCGGGGCCGAGGCCGACGCGGCGCTGCGCGCGGCGCTCCTGCCGCACACGGTCCTCCACAGCCTCGGCGGGCTGCCGTCGTGCGTCGTGCGCTGCGGCTTCGACGGCCAGGGGCTGCCGTTCGGGGTGCAGATCGGGGGCGCGCCGGGCGCCGACGCGCTCGTGCTGGCGGCGGCGGAGCGCGTCGCGGCGGCGCTGCCGGACGTGCAGGCGCGCTGGCCGGCCTGAGCCGGCGCCGCTCAGGTGCCGCGCAGCAGGCCCTGCAGGCGGATGGAGCGCAGGACCGCGCGACGGTGCCAGGGGCGGGCCTCGGCCAGCTCGTCCAGCGCGCGGGCGAGGTCGCCGTTCGCCCACTGCTCGGTCACGAGGCGGCGCTCCAGCTCCGCGGCGCGGAGGGTCAGCCGCTCGACCTGGGCGAGCAGCATCTCGCGCTCGCGGTGCTCCTGCTCCGGCTGCCCGTCCCAGTCCCAGCGCGACAGCGGACGCGCGCGGCGGACGGTCGGGGCACCGTCGAGCGCCCGGTCCAGCTCAGTTTCGAGTGTATTGGCGCGTTCGCGTTGCGTCTCCATGAAGCGATGGTTCGCCGTCGGCCTCCCGGCTCCTTCCACCGATCGGCCGACGCTCGTCGAACCGTTCTCGCTAGGGTCGTGAGCGTGGCCGTCGAGACGCGAGTCGACCCTGTGAGGACGCTCGCGCTGGCGCGTCCCGTCCGCCTGCTCGTCGTCCTCGGCTGCCTCTCGCTGCTGGGGCCGCTGTCGATGGACATCTACACGCCCGGCCTGCCGACGATGGCCGACAGCCTCGGCGCGCCCGCCTGGGCGGTGCAGCTGACGGTCGCGCTCTACCTCGCCGGGCTCGGCGTCGGCCAGCTCGTCGCGGGGCCGCTGAGCGACGTCTACGGCCGGCGGCGACCGGTGCTCGCCTCACTCGTCCTCTTCGCCGTCGCCTCGATGCTGTGCGCGGCGTCGCCGGGGATCGTCACGCTCGTCGCGAGCCGCTTCCTGGAGGGCGTGACCGCATCCGCCGGGGTCGTGATCGCCCGCGCCGTGATCCGCGACGTGGCGACGGGCACCGCCGGCGCGCGCTACCTCTCGCGCCTCGTGCTGATCTACGGGCTCGCGCCGGTCGTCGCGCCGCTGCTGGGCGGGCAGATCCTGCGGGTGACCTCGTGGCGCGGCGTGTTCTTCGTGCTCGTCGGCGCCGCCGCGCTCGTCTTCGTCGCGACGCTGCGCGTCCTGCCGGAGACGCTGCCGCCCGAGCAGCGGCGCCCCGGCGCGCTGCGCAAGACGACCGCGACCTTCGGCGGGCTGGTCCGCGACCGCGCGTTCTTCGGCTACGCGCTCGTGCTCGGCTTCGGGACCGCGACGCTCGTCGGCTACGTCGCCGGCGCGCCGTTCGTGCTGCAGAACGTCTACGGCGTCTCACCCCAGCTCTACGGGGTCTTCTTCGGCGTCGGCGCGGTCGCGATGATCGCCGGCAGCCAGCTCAACGCGCGGCTGCTGGCCCGCTTCGGGTCGCGCCGGCTGCTGTGCTCGGCGGTCGGGTCGATGCTCCTGTTCGGCGCGTTGCTGATGGTCGCCGTGCTCGGCCACCTCGGGCTCGGGCCGGTCACCGTCTGCCTCGTGCTGCTGATGGGGAGCTTCGGCTTCCTCCCCGCCAACGCGGTCGCGCTCGGGATGCACGCGCACCCCGAGATCGCCGGCTCCGCGTCCGCGCTGCTCGGCCTCGCCCAGTACGGGATCGCCGGGCTCGTCACGCCGCTCGTCGGGATCGGCGGGAAGGACACGGCGATCCCGATGGCGGCGGTGATCCTCGGCCTCGGGATCGCGACCGCGGTGACGCTCGCGACGCTCACGCGCGGGACCGCCCACGAGCACGAGACGACGGTCGTCGCAGCCGGCTGAGCACCGCGTCCGCGATCTTCTACCCTCACCATGTGGCCGGTCGCACGGTGACGAGGCAACCGCGAATCGATGGAGAGTGAATGGTGGAGCAGGTCGTGCTCGTGAACGAGGACGGGGTCGCGATCGGGACGGCCGCCAAGGCGCACGTCCACGACACGGCGACGCCCTTGCACCTCGCCTTCTCCTGTTATCTGTTTAATCGAGCGGGAGAGCTGCTCGTCACTCAGCGCGCCGAGTCGAAGCCGACCTGGCCGGGCGTGTGGACGAACTCCTGCTGCGGCCACCCCGCTCCCGGCGAGTCGCTGACCGACGCGGCCGAGCGCCGCCTGCAGGACGAGCTGGGCCTGCCGGCCGCGCCGCTGCGGCTGGCGCTGCCGCGCTTCCGCTACCTCGCGGAGATGGACAACGGCGTGCGCGAGAACGAGATCTGCCCGGTCCTGTGGGGCGTCTCGGATGCCGAGCCGGAGCCGCACGCGGAGGAGATCGAGGCGTTCCGCTGGGAGCCGTGGGACGCGTTCGCGCAGCGCGTCCTGAGCGGCGCCGAGGCGGTCTCGCCGTGGTGCCGGGAGCAGGTCGAGCAGCTGAGCGCGCTCGGGCCCGACCCGCTGCGCTGGTCCTCGGCGTCCGCGGACGCGCTGCCGCCCGCCGCGCGCCTGACGTAGGCGTCGCCGCTTCGCACGGCGGTCATGCCTCCAGCCGTGGCGCGTTCGCATAGGTTGGCGTGCCGATCACGAGCAACACCCCGACCGACCTCTGGGACGTCCCCCAGGACGGCACGATCGCGAGCTGGAACGGCTGGCTGCGACCGAACCGGTCGGCTCCGCCGCGCTCGCCTACCTCGACGGGAGCGGCGAAGCGGTCGACCGACCGCCGGCCGCGCCGACGAGTGTCCTTCTGGGCGTCCCATGGACCCCGAGAAGGACATTCCTCCAGGGGTGCCGGCGTTGGCGTAGCCCCCCTCAGCCGAACAGGACGAACGTGATGCGGCGGCCGCGCGATGCGGTCGCCGTGACCGTTCGCTGCGGCGTGCACGCGACGCAGGGGGCCTTCGAGCTGAGCGTGTAGCCGTCGATCTTGCGCGGCACCGCGTCATGGTCGAGCAGCGCGACCGCCGCTCCGTGCGCGACCGTGCGCGCCGTCGCGCAGGTCGCGACCGTGGCGCGCAGCTTGGAGACGGTGACGCCCTCGGTCACGCCGTCGTGCTTCCGTGTCGGCGAGAGTCCCCGCGCGCTGCAGGTGGCCGTGTGGGCCTTGCCGGCGGCGGCCCGGCTGTGGGCTGCGACGAGCGCGAGGGCGGCCGCCGCGACGACGACCACGAGGGCCGCGCGCAGGCCCGGGGTGGCGATGCGCATCGATCTGGTCATGCGGCGCAACCTACCCGAGCCGGCGGCGGAGGGTCAGCGCGCGGCGATCGCCTCGATCGCGACGCGCGCGCCATACGGGATCGCGGAGACCTCCATGAACGTGCGGGCCGGGCGGGGGTCGGTGAACGTCTCCTCGAACTGGGCGTTCGCGTGATCGCGCAGCGAGATGTCGGTGACGTAGTAGTTCGCCTTGATCAGGCTGTCGAGCCCGAGCCCGAGGTCCTGGAGGCGGCGCTCGACCTCGCCGAGCGCGGCGTCGAGCGCCTCGCGGTCGCCGAGCACCGGCTGGTGCGTCGCGTAGTCGATCCCGGCGGCGCCGGAGACGTACACGAGGCCTCCGTGCTCGTAGGCGGGGGTGTAGGGATGGTTGGACACGAACCGCTCCTTCGTCGAGCACCAGAGACCGCGCCGGTCGACGCTCGCGCGAACGCTACCAAGGATGATCACAATTGTCAGTAATTTGCGTCGACTGGTCGCGGATCGATGCCCGGAGCGCTACCCTTTCCCGATGCGCGAACCGCGAGATCCCGCCCCGGACCGGATGCCATCGCACCGGCGCGAGGTCGTCGTAGGCGAGGCTGGCGACAGACCTCTTCAGGCCGTCCTGCATCTGCCGACAGGGCGCGAGGCGACGCACGTCGCGCTTGTCGTCGGGCCTGGCGCCTGGAGCGCTGCCGAGCCATCGCCACCGCTCGAACTCATCGCCGCGACAGTCGATCGCGGGATCGCGGCGCTCGAACTGGCCCGCCCCGCGTCGGCCCCGCGCGGGTTCGCGCGGGCGCACGCGGAAGGCGCCGTCGCGCTCGCCTGGCTGCGGGCACACGCGCAGCCCTCGGGCCGCGTCGGGGCGATCGGCGCCGGCACCGGCGCCAACCTCGTCGCGGCGCTCGCGTGCGATCCCGCCACGCGCCCCGACGCGCTCGTCTTGATGTCAGGCATCTATGACATCCCCCTGCTGCTCGGTGGCGGGACGCCGGTGCTCGACCTGGCCGTCGTCGAGGAGTACCTGGGGACGCAGTTCCTCCGCCACGCCGCCGATCCGCGCGTCAGCCCGGCGCGGGCCGCGCTCGCCGGGTTCCCGGCCACGTCGCTGCACGCGCCCGGCCGCCCGCCGTGGGCCGAGCAGACGCTGGCGCTGACCGACGCGCTCGCCCGCGCGAGCGTCCCCGTCACCTGCTCGGTGGGCGGCGAGGAGACGGCGGCGGCGGAGTTGGCGCGCGGGCTCGACTGGCTGGCGGCGGAGCTGGACGCGCCGTCGCCGCGCATCGGCGCGCCCGACCACCCCGCCGCCCGAGCGCTGGCCGGGACGGCCTAGGCGGGTCAATCCACCGCCACGATCGCCTCGATCTCGATCGCCATGTCCCACGGCATCGACGCCATTCCGCAGGCCGACCGCGCGGGCAGGCCGCGATCCTCGCCGAAGACGTCGGCGATCAGCTCGGAGAAGCCGTTGACGACTGCCGGCTGGTCGATGAAGGCGGGGTGGGAGTTGACCATCCCGAGCGCCTTGACCCAGGTGATCCGGTCGAGGGCGACGCCCTCCCCCCGCAAGACGCCGATCAGGTTCAGCGCCGTCAGCCGCGCCGCCTCGATGCCCTGCTCGAGCGTCAGGTCGGCCCCCAGTTTGCCGGCGTAGATCAACTCCGGACCGCGGAACGGCCCGTTGCCGGAGAGGTAGATCAGGCGCTCGTGGAACTGCAGACGCCGCATCCGCGATCTCGGCGCCGGCAGCGGTGGCGGCAGCTCCAGACCCAGCTCGCGCATGCGCGCGTCGATCCGATCGTGCATAAAGTGTCCCTCGCTGTCTGATAGTCGTCGCATGTGGCGCCGTGGCGCCATAAGATGTCTGACGGCGGCGTCGTGCCGCCCCTGTCGCCATGGCCACGAACGAGATCGACAACCAAGGCCCGCCGCGCGCCCCGATCGCCGCGCGTCACGCGTACCAGACGGTCGCGGCCGAGCTGCGCGGCCGCATCCTCCGGGGCGAGATCGGCCTCGGCTCCAGGCTTCCGAGCGAGGCCGAGCTGACCGACGAGTTCGGCGTCAGCCGCGCGACCGTCCGCGAGGCGCTGCGCGCGCTCGCCGCCCAGGAGCTGATCCGCACCGCGAAGGGCGCCGGCGGCGGCAGCTTCGTGACCGCGCCCCGCATGAGCCACGTCTCCGAGATGCTCGGGTCGAGCATCCGCCTGCTGACCGCCGACCGCCGCGTCTCGCTGGAGCAGCTGCTCGAGGCGCGCGAGGTGCTCGAGGTCCCGGCCGCCCGGATGGCCGCCGAGCGCCGGCGCCCCGCCGACCTCGACCGGCTGCGCGAGAACGTCGCCTTCGACCGCGCCGGCGGCGACGCCAGCGCCGGGCCGCACCTCGACTTCCACGCGCTCGTCCTGGAGGCCTCCGGCAACACGCTGCTCGCGATGGTCGCCGAGCCGGTCTTCGGCAACATCGTCGCCAACTTCGACGGCTCGACCCCCGGCTCCGCCGGCGCGCGGCTGCAGCGGACGATCCTCGACCACCACGTCGACATCGCCGAGGCGATC
>JAATFK010000149.1 GCA_015655225.1 Solirubrobacterales bacterium
CGCGCCTCGAGGGCGGCGCCGACGGGGATCAGCACGATCCGCTCGGCGAGCTGCTGAGCCTGGGCGATCGGCGTGTTCGGGGGCGTCGACGAGGTCGTCGAAGTGCGCGGTCTGCGGGCGCCGGAGCGCGTCGTGCTTCTCGCTCTCGGGCCGCGTCTGGCGGCGCTTCTCGGCGCTCTGCGGGTGGCCGGTCTGCGTGCGGCCGGTCTGCGGGTCGCGGCGGGTCTCGGGGCGGTCGCGGACGCGGTCGGGCTCGTCGTCGCGGGTCTGGTGGTGTCGTTCGCAGCCATGTGCGTGCGGGCTCCTCGTTGCGGTGACGTGAACGGTCCTGCGCGCGCCGCGTCATCGAGACGCGGCGAACACCTGTTTGTACCCCGCAGCCCGCACGATCGTTACACCGCCTACCCGGTGCAACGTGAAGATCACGTGAACTGCTGGGCTCAGGCGCTCGGAAGCGCGGGAACGTCCGTTCGGTTCAGCCAGCCGCTCGGGTCGTCCAGCTCGGCGATCGTCGGCAGCGAGGCGGGGTCCCGCCAGACGCGGTTCAGCGCCTCGATCCCGCCCTCCGCGACGACCGCGTCGCAGAAGCGCTTGCCCTGCTCGTACTGGCGGATCTTCATCTCGAGGCCGAGCAGCCGGCTCAGCAGGCGCCCGGGCGCCGACTGGGAGCGGCGCCGGCGGTCGAGCGCGCCGCGCAGCTTCGGCAGCGACGGCAGCAGCGGCGCGCCGACCGCGTCCATCACGTGCTCCGCGTAGCCCTCCAGCACCGCCATCGTCGCCTGCATGCGGTCGAGCGTCTCGCGCTCGCGCTCGTTCGCCACGAGCGAGACGAGGTCGCCGCTGCGGACCGCGCCCACCAGCCGCTTGAGGTCGTCGGTGCGCGGCAGGCGCAGCGCACGCGAGGCGTCGATCCGCAGCTCCGCGCCGGCCAGCAGCTCGGCCGCCATCGCGGCGAGGTGGCCCTGGAGCCACGGCACGCCCGCGAACTGGACGGCGTGCGTCACCTCGTGCAGCGCGACCCAGTGAAGGAACTCGCGCTCGTCGGCGCCGAAGGCGCGCACCGCGCCGGAGAGGTTGGGGACGACGAACAGCAGGCGCGGCGGGTGGTCCTCGGCGGCGGTGTCGAGCAGCACCAATTCGTACTGACCGAGCACGCGCTGGGAGAGGAAGCCGAGCAGGACGCCGACCTCGGCGGTCATCACGACGCCGGCGGCGAGCTTCATCGCCGGCTTCGCGGGGCCGAGGCCGTCGCCGGCGCGGTCGAGCACCGGGTCGAGCAGGGCGCTCATCGCCCGCACGTTCGCGCCGATCCACTCCGGCCGCGTGATCCCCTCGGCCGGCGGCAATGGCGCGACCGGCGTCAGCCCGGTGTAGGCGACGACGCGGCGCTCGCTGTCCTCCGACAGCTCCACGAGGTCGGTGGACAGCGACGGCGCGTCGGGCTCTCCGGCGACGAAGCGGGCGAGGCGCTGCGCGAGCGGCCAGTCGATCATCCCGTCCACTATGGCACCGGAGCGACCCCGGCCCGCGAGGTTGCGCTCAGACGCGCGGGATCCGGGCCAGTTCCGCGAGCGTCGACGCGGTGCGCGCGGCGATCACGGGCGCGTGCGCGGCGACGTCGAGCGGGTTCCCGAGCGGGTCGTCCTCGACGCCGGCCCCGGCCCGGGGGAAGGCGACGAATCCGCCCGCCTCGCGCACGATCAGCTGCCCGGCGGCCGCGTCGACGGCGCGGCAGTTGCGCAGCGAGACCATCCCGTCGAGCCGCGCGGCCGCGACCTGGCAGAGCGAGACGGCGATCGCGCCGACGCAGCGCAGCCGCCGCGTCGCCGCCGTCAGCCCGTCGATCGAGGCGGCGACCCACTGCGGGTCGGCCTGCTCGATCCCCAGCAGCTCGAGCTTGCCGTCGCGCCCGCGCCGCTCGCCCAGCCCGGGGTCGAGCCGGACGCCGTCGCGCCAGGCGCCGCCGCCGCGCGTCGCGCTCCACTCCTCGCCGTTGCCGAAGTCGTGCACGAAGCCGAAGGCGACGTCCGCCATCGTCGGGCCGTCGGCGACCGCGATCGAGAGCGCGTAGTGGCCCATCAGCCGCTTCGCGTTGAGGCTGCCGTCGATCGGGTCGATCACGACGCGCAGCGGCCCGCCGCCGTAGTCGACCTCGCCGCGCTCCTCCGAGACGGCGGTGAAGCGGTGCCCGGCCGCGTGCAGCAGGTCAAGCTGGGCGAAGACCGCGCGCTCGGCGTCGCGGTCGAGCACCAGCGTGTGGTCGCCGCCCTCCCCGAGCGTGCCCGTCTCGACGACGCGCTCGGCGCTCGCGGGCGCCGCCGCGAGCAGCGCGTCGAGTCCCGCCACCGCCGCGCGGCAGGCGCCGATCCAATCCGCGTCGAGGGCACTTTCGGAGAGCGTCATCGGCCGCATATCCTCCCAGAGTGTCCTCCGCGATCCTCGACGGCTTGTCCGCGGCGCAACGGCGGGCCGTCACGCACGTCGGCGGCCCGCTGCTCGTGCTCGGCGGCGCCGGCAGCGGCAAGACCCACACGCTCGTCTCCCGCTTCGCCTGGTTGGCGGAGCAGGGCGAGGCGCCGGAGGCGCTGCTCGCGCTCGCGCTCTCCGAGCGCGCCGCCGACGCGCTGCGCCGCCAGGTCGAGGACGCGCTGGAGGCGCCGTACGAGGAGCTGGCCGTCACGACCGTGCATGCGTTCTGCGCGCGGCTGCTGCGGGAGCAGGCGCTGGAGGGCGGGATCGACCCGTTCGCGGTCGCGGTCGGCCGTGCCGACCGGCTCGCGATGCTGCTGGAGCGAATCGACGAGCTGACGATCCGCCATCACGACTTCCGCGGCCGCCCCGGCGCGCTGGTGGCGAGCTTCGTCCAGCGGATCGACCGCCTCAAGGACGAGCTGATCGGGCCCGAGGACTACGCCGCCTGGGCCGCCTCGCTCGGCGACGACGGCGACGACGCGCAGCGCGCGCGGGCGACGCGCGAGCGCGAGTTCGCCGACATCTACCGCGCGCACGACCGGATGCTCGCCGAGCAGGGCGCGCTCGACAGCGGCGACCTCGTGATCGGCGCGCTGCGGCTGCTGCGCGAGCATCCGCACGTGCGGGCCCGCGTCGCCGCACGCTACCGCCACCTGCTCGTCGACGAGCTGCAGGAGCCGAACTTCGCCCACGGCCTGCTGCTGCGGCTGCTCGCCTCCGAGCACGGCAACCTGACGGCGGCGGGCGACGACGACCAGGCGATCGCGCGCTTCCGCGCCGCCGCGACGAAGAACCTGCGCGACTTCCAGGCGGAGCTGCCGGACGCGACCGTCGTGCGGCTGGAGCAGAGCTTCCGCTGCCCGCGCCGCGTCCTGACGCCGGCGCACGCGGTCGTCGAGCCGATCGCCGACCGCGTCGAGAAGCGGCTCGACGGACGCGACGGCGACGACGGCGAGGTCGTCTTCTGGCGCGCGGCGAACGAGCGCGCGCAGGCGCAGGCGGTCGCCGCCGACGTGGAGCGGCTGATCGGGCGCGAGGGCGTCGCGCCCGAGCGGATCGCGGTGCTGGTGCGTTCGATCGCGGCCGAGGGCCAGGCGGTCGCGGTCGCGCTGGAGGAGCGCGCGGTCGGCCACCGGATCGTCGGCGAGGCGGCCTTCTTCCAGCGCGCCGAGGTGCGCGACCTGCTCGCCTGGCTGCGGCTGCTGATCGATCCCGGCGACGCGCCCGCGGTCGTGCGCGCGCTGGCGCGGCCGCCGATCGAGCTGCGCTCGGTCGACCTCGCGCGCTGCACGCAGATCGCCCGCCGCCGCAAGCTCGACATGGTCGGGGCGCTGGCGGCCGCGCTCGAGTCGCCGCAGATCCCGCCGGAGGCGCGCGACCGCATCCGCACCTTCCTGACGCTCTACCGCTCGGCCGTCGGGGCGCTCGACACGATGCGGCCCGACCTCTACGTGCACCGGCTGATCGAGCGGCTCGGCCTGCGCCGCCAGCAGCTCTTCACCGCCCAGGCCGACGTGGTCGAGCGGCTGCGCGGGCTGGCGCGCTTCGGCGAGCTGGCCTCGGCCTTCACCCAGCGCCAGCCGCAGGCGACGCCGCGCGAGTTCGCGCGCTCGATCGCGGCCGCCGCTGAGGCCGGGCTGCGCGAGGAGGAGGAGCCGACGCCGCTCGCCGCGCACGGCGTCCAGGTGCTCGCGATGCACGCCGCGAAGGGGCTCGAGTTCGACCACGTCTACGTGCTCGGCCTGCACGCCGCCTCGATGCCGGGCGCGCACGCCCGGACGCTGGAGCCGATCCCGCCCGAGCTGCTGAAGGAGACGCTGCCGGCCGGCGACCACGCGGCCCACGTCGCCGAGCTGCGGCGGCTGCTGCACGTCGCGCTGACGCGCGCGCGGCAGCGGCTCGTGCTCGTCCACCCGCAGGCGAGCGACCGGGGCGCGGCGCAGCCGCCGTCCCCCTTCGCCGAGGAGGCGCGGGCGGCGCTCGGGGCCGAGTGGGAGGAGCGCGCGGAGGAGCTGTTCGGTCCCGCCGAGACGCTGCACTCGACCTACCGGATCCTGCGCGACGAGCTGCTGGAGACGATCAAGCGCACCGGCGCGCGGATCGGCGAGCTGCGCTTCGACACCGACCTCGACGTCGCCCACGCGGTCGTCCGCTACCTGGAGGTCGTGAAGCTGGCGGCGCTGATCGAGCGCTCGCCCGACCAGAGCGTCGCCGACGCGCTGGCGGAGGTGAACGCGCGGATCGGGTCGGCGATCACCTCCGAGCAGCGGGAGATCCTGCTCAGCTCGACGCTCGACGACTACCTGCTCGACGCCGACGGGGACGACCGCCGCCGCGCGACCGCGATCGCGGCGCGCGAGGAGCCGACGCTGGAGCAGTTTCTGCCGCGCCGTGGCGACGGGCTGATGCTGTCGGCCTCCGACATCGACACGTACCGGACGTGCCCGCTGAAGTACAAGTTCGCGCGGGTCTTCCGGATCCCGCAGGAGCCGACGCTCAACCAGCGCTTCGGGATCTTCGTCCACCAGGTGCTGGAGCGCTTCCACGCCGACGGCGGCGCGAGCACGCAGGAGGCGATCCTCGGGCTCGCGGAGGCGGCGTGGCGTCGCGGTGGCTTCGGCGGCTCGGAGGAGGAGCGCCAGCTGCGCGACAAGGCGACCGCCGCGCTGACCCGCTACCAGCAGCGCTTCCAGGACGAGGAGGCGGAGCCGATGTGGTTCGAGCGCTCGTTCTCCTTCAAGCTCGGCCCGCACCTGCTGCGCGGCCGCGTCGACCGCGTCGACCGGCTGCCGGAGGGCGGCTTCGAGCTGATCGACTACAAGACCGGCCCGCCGAAGACCGCGTCGCAGCTGGAGCAGGACGTGCAGCTGTCGCTCTACGCCGTCGCCGCCCGCGAGGCGTGGCAGCTCGACGCCGCCCGCGGCGCCTACTACTACGTGCTCGACGACGCGAAGGTGCCGGTCGCGCGCGATCCCGCCGACCGCGGCTGGATCGAGGAGATCGCGAGCGAGGTGGCGGAGGGGATCCTCTCGCAGGGCTTCGAGCCGACGCCGTCGTTCGCGGCCTGCGCGATGTGCGACTACCGGCTCGTCTGCCCGGCGGCCGAGCGGTAGCGACGGCGCGGCGCCCGCTCAGTAGGCGAGCGCGCCGAGGCACTCCTCCCACCAGGCGCGCTCCGCGTCGGTGCGGGCGGCGCGCGCCTTCCGGCGGGTCCAGTCGCTCAGCATCTCGGTGCGGCCGATCGCGAGCGACGGTCCCGTGACGGCGTAGTTGCCGTCGTCCAGCAGGACGAGCGCGCCGGGCACGTCGCGGCGCGTGCGCAGACGGTCGACGACCTTGCGGCCGGCGACCACCTCGGCGAGCGCCGGGCTCCCGTCGGCACCGTCCCACGGGCGCACCGAGAAGATCGGCGCGTGGCCGGTGTGGACCCGCGGCGGGCGCGGTGGCGGGCCGATCGGGCCGTCGCGCCAGCGCTCCAGCAGCGCCGTCACCTCCGCGATCGCCTCGCGGCGGATCAGCACGTGGAGGCGGTCGCCGGCCTCGATTCTGGTCGAGCCGCGCGGCGGGACCGCCTGCTCGCCGCGCACGATCACGTTGACGATCGCCGCGCGCGGCAGCTCGAGGTCGCGGATCCGCAGCCCGACGATCGCGTCGCCCTCCTCGACCGGGTACTCGACCGAGTCGGCGCCGAGCTGGCGGATCGTGCCGGTCTCGGTCAGCGGGCTCGGCCGCAGGCCGGCGGCGGCGGTCGCGTTCAGGCGGCCGGCGACCCACTCGAAGGTCGAGCCCTGCACGACGGTCGAGAGCAGGACGGCGAAGAAGACGATGTCGAAGAACTCGACGCTGTGGGGCACGTGGGCGATCACCGGGAAGGTCGCCAGCACGACCGGCACCGCGCCGCGCAGCCCGGCCCAGCCGAGCACGGTGCGGTCGCGCAGGTCGAAGCCGGTGCCGGCCGCGACGAACGCCGCGATCGGCCGCGCGACGAACGCCAGCACGAGCGCGAGGATCGTCCCCTGCAGCGCGTAGTGACCCAGCTCGCTGGGGAAGACGAGCAGCCCGAGCGCGAGGAACATCGTCAACTGGGCGACCCACGCCATCCCCTCGTGGAAGGTGACGATCGTCTGCTTGCCGGGGATCCGCGCGCTGCCGAGCGCGAGGCCGGCGATGTAGACGGCGAGGAAGCCGGAGCCGTGGAGGCTGTCGGCGGCGCCGAACGCGACCGCGGCGGTCGCGATCGAGGCGACCGGGTAGAGGCCCGGGGTCGTCAGCTCGAAGCGCTTGAACGCCTGCACCGCGCCGAGCCCGACGGCGATCCCGAGGCCGCCGCCGATCCCGATCTGGCGCACGAGCAGGAGCAGCACGTCGGACACGCCGTAGTGCGGCTTCGTGATCCAGTCGATCAGGCCGACGACGAGCAGCACCGCGATCGGGTCGTTGAAGCCGGCCTCGCCCTCCAGCGTCGTCGCGATCCGGTGCTTCAGCCGCGAGCCGCGCAGCAGCGAGAAGATCGCGGCGCCGTCGGTCGAGGCGACGATCGCGCCGACCAGCAGCCCCTCCTTGATGGGGAAGTTGAACAGCCAGGCCGAGACGAGGCCGCAGATGCCGGCCGTGATCAGGGTCCCGAAGACGGCGAGGCTGAGCGCGTTCGCCAGCACCGGCCGGATCTCCCCGAAGCCCGAGGTGAGGCCGCCCTCGAAGAGGATCAGCCCGAGGGCGACGATCCCGATCTCTCTCGCGACCTCGTAGTCGCTGAACTCGACCCAGCCGAAGCCGTCGGTGCCGACGACCATGCCGACGCCGAGGAAGAGGACGAGCGCCGGCACGCGCAGGCGTCCCGCGAGCAGGGAGGCGGCGAGGCCCGCGAACAGCAGCGCGCCGGCGACCAGGATCGATTCGGCGTCCGCCATGGCCGAACCATGCCAGGCCTGCCGGGCGCGCGACAGCTAGCCTCCGCGTCGATGGCCTCCGAACCGCTCCCACCCCGGATCCCGAAGAGCGGGCTGGAGCCGTGGCCCGAGCCCGTGCTCGACCGCGACGCGCTCGTGCCCGACGGGCTCGCGGACACGCTGCTCGACCAGGTCAGCCTCGCGAACGTGCGGGCGGTCCACGTCTCCCTGCACCGCGTCGTGCTGCGCGGCTGCCGCATGACCGGCCTCCAGCTGGCCGAGTCGACCTTGCGCGACGTGGTGCTCGAGCACTGCCGGATCGACCTCTCCGCGTTCCGCGTCAGCACGTTCGAGCGGGTCGTCTTCCGCGACTGCATCCTGCGGGAGGCCGACTTCGTCGAGGCGAGGCTGCACTCGGTCGTCTTCGAGGACTGTGACCTCTCCGGCGCCGACCTCTCGCACGCGACCTTCTCGCGCTCGCAGCTGAGCGGCTGCAAGCTCGAGGGCCTGGTGGGCGCGGAGCGGCTGCGCGGGACGTCGATGCCGTGGCCCGACGTCGTCGGCTTCGCCGGCGAGATGGCGGCGGCGATCGGGATCGGCGTGATCGAGCCGGATCCCGAGGCGGACGGCCGCTAAAGCGGCAGCCCGTGCTCCAGCGCGCCCTTGACGGCCGCGTCGAGCGCGTTGACGCGGGCCAGCGCGAGCGCCTCGGCGGAGCCGAAGCGGCGGCCGGGGGCGGCGTCGGGACCGTGGTGGCAGAGGACGCAGTGCTGGAGCGCGAGCAGCCGGTCGGCGCTCAGGACCGCGCCGAGGCCGGCGGCCCGCTCCTCGATCATCCGCTGGGCGATCTGGACGTGGCCGAGCAGCCGGCCCTCGTCGGTCAGGCCGAACTCGGCGCCGTAGGTGAACTCGCGCACCTTGCCGACGTCGTGGAGCAGCGCGGCGGCGATCATCAGGTCGGAGTCGAGCCTGACGTGGAGCAGGCAGGTCTCCTGGGCGAGCGTCGCGACCGCGACCGTGTGCTCCAGCAGGCCGCCGAGGTAGGCGTGGTGGCCGGCGCGCGTGCAGGGCGCGCGGCGCAGCGCGGCGCGCATGGAAGCGTCGCCGAGGAACGCGCCGACGAGCGCCTTCAGGCCTGGGTCGTAGACCTCGCCGGCGAGGTGCTCCAGGAAGCCGTCCAGCTCGTCGAGGTCGCGGTAGGCGCTCGGCAGGAAGTCGGCCGGGTCGACCTGGGCGGGGTCCGCTCTGGCGATCTGGCGGACGTCGATCTGCAGCTCGTCGCGGAAGCGCTCCACGCGACCCGCTACGCGCACGAGGTCGCCGCGCTCGAAGCGGCCGGCGAGCACGTCGGCGTCCCGGAAGGCGCGGGCGGGGACCGTGCCGGTGCGGTCGCGCAGCTCCAGCGCGAGGTACGGCGTGCCCGCTCTGGAGGTCAGCCGGTCCTTGCGCGTGCAGGCGAAGACGGCGTCGATCTCCTGCGTCGGACGCAGCGCGCTGACGGTGACGGACTCGGACACGCATCCATCATGTACTAAGTTGCTTGGGATGCAGCCGCTGCAATGGGAACGCCGCCCCGACGGCCTCCGCGCCCCCGCCGTCGTGTGTGCCTTCAGAGGCTGGAACGACGCCGGCGACGCCGCCACCACCGCCCTCCAGTTCATCGGGACGCAGCTGGGAGCCTCACGCTTCGCGACGATCGACCCGGAGGAGTTCTACGACTTCCAGGCGACGCGACCGCAGGTCAAGTTCACCGAGGGCCACGCCCGCGAGATCACCTGGCCGGCGGTCGAGATCTTCGAGGCGCGCGTGCCGCGCGCGCCGCGCGACCTGATCCTCGTCTCCGGCAGCGAGCCGTCGATGCGCTGGCGGACCTTCTGCCAGCTCGTGATCGACCTCGCCGAGGCGCTCGGAGCGCAGCTCGTCGTCTCGCTCGGCGCGCTGCTGGCCGACGTCGCGCACTCACGGCCGATCGGGATCACCGGGCTCGCCTCGGATCCCGTGCTGGTCGACCGGCTCGGGCTCGCGCCGACCTCCTACGAGGGCCCGACCGGCATCGTCGGCGTCCTGCAG
>JAATFK010000539.1 GCA_015655225.1 Solirubrobacterales bacterium
CCGTACAGCGGCGCGTCGACGCCCATCGTCCGCTGCTTGGCTCGACTGGTGAGGCCGAGCTTGGCACCGACGAGCTGCTGGCCCGCGGCCAGCTGCTCGCGCACGCCGATCCACTGCGCGCTGTAGGCGGTCTCCACGTCGAGATCGGTCGCGGCCGTCAACCGGGGGATCGCCGTCCGGGCCTCGACGGCCGCCTGCAGGGTCCGCGCGAGGGCGGTCGGGTCAGGCATGTTCCTGCTCCTCGTGAGCGGCGGCCAGCTCGGCCGCGATGTCGATGATCCAGTCCTCCTGGCCTCCGACCGCGCCGCGGCGGCCAAGCTCGATCAGGATCTCGCCCGCGGGCACCCCGAAGCGCTCCTCCGCGCGCCGCGCGTGGAGCAGGAATGACGAGTAGACGCCCGCATATCCAAGGACCAGGGAGTCCCGATCGAGGATCTGCTCACGGGGCATCAGCGGGGCCACCACCGTCTCCGCCACGTCGGCGACCTCAATCACGTCGACGCCGGTCTCGATCCCCGCTCTCGCGCAGGCCGCGACGAGCGCCTCCGTCGGCGTGTTCCCGGCGCCGGCGCCGAGCCCCCGCGTGCAGGCGTCGATCCACGTCGCGCCAGCGGCGATCGCGGCGAGGGAGTTGCCCACGCCGAGGGCGAGGTTCTGGTGTCCGTGGAAGCCGATGGCGACCTCTGGGGCGAGCGCCTCGCGGAGCGCCAACACGCGCTCCGCCGCTCCGTCGGGCAGCAGCGCGCCGGCCGAATCGGTCACGTAGACGACCTCCGCCCCCGCGTCGGCCATCGTCCGCGCCTGCTCCGCCAGCGCCGCCGGCGTCGCCATGTGGGCCATCATCAGGAAGCCCACGGCGGTGAGGCCGAGCTCGCGTGCATGGTGCAGGTGCTGGATCGCGATGTCGGCCTCGGTGCAGTGGGTCGCGATGCGCGCGACGCTCGTGCCGCGCTCGGCGGCCGCGTCGAGATCCTCCTTCACGCCGATCCCCGGCAACAGCAGGACGGCCAGCCGAGCCCTGGCGATCGCGGCGGAGGCGGAGGAGATCAGGTCGAGCTCGTCGGTGCCGGAGAAGCCGTAGTTGAACGAGGACCCGCCCAGGCCGTCTCCGTGAGAGACCTCGATCACCGGAACGCCGGCGCGATCGAGCGCGCCGGCGACGCGGGCAACCTCCTCGACGGTGAAGCGGTGCGCCATCGGATGGCTGCCGTCGCGCAGGGTCGCGTCGCAGAGCGTGATCGCGGTCATGCCGTCGTCCTCGCTTCGAGCTGCAGACGGGCCAGTTCCTCGCCGACGCGAACGGCGGCCGCGGTCATGATGTCCAGGTTCCCTGCGTACCTCGGGAGATAGTCGCCGGCACCCTCGACCTCGAGGAAGATCGCGACGCGCCGCTCATCGAAGACCGGTGCGGTCCTCAATCGATATCCGGGCACGTACTCCGCGACCCGCGCGGCCATCCGATCGATGCTGGCCGCGATCGCGGCCTCGTCGACGTCGTCGGGCAGTTCGCAGAAGACGGTGTTGCGCATCATGATCTCGGGCTCCGCCGGATTCAGCACGATGATCGCCTTGCTCCGCTGCGCCCCGCCGATCTCGGCGACGCCCGCGGCCGTGGTGCGGGTGAACTCGTCGATGTTGTCGCGCGTGCCGGGGCCGGCCGACTTGCTCGCGATCGTCGCGACGATCTCGGCGTACGGCACGCGCGTGACCGAGGACACGGCGGCGACCATCGGGATCGTCGCCTGCCCCCCGCACGTGATCAGGTTGATGTCCCGCGCGTCGCGGTGCTGGTCGAGGTTCACCACCGGGACGACGCCGGGGCCGAGCTTCGCCGGCGTCAGGTCGATGCAGCGGATGCCGGCCTCGAGCATCAACGGCGCGTTCGCTCGATGCGCGCGTGCGGACGTCGCCTCGAAGACGAGCTCGATCCGATCCCGTTCGGCGAGGATCCAGTCGATCCCGTCGGCGGAGGTCTCGATGCCCGCCGCGCGGGCCCGTGCCAATCCGTCGGAGCTGGGATCGATTCCGACGACTCCGACGAGGTCGAGGGTCTCGGAGCTCTCGAGCTTCGACATCAGGTCCGTTCCGATGTTGCCGGAACCCAAGATCGCGCAGGGAACGCGTCCGCTCACGACACTTCTCCTTCGTCTGAGGTGAATTGGATGGCGACCGAGCCGAGCCCGGCGAACTCCGCCCGCACGCTCTGGCCCCCGCGAACCTCGACGGCGGCATGCAGCGCACCCGAGAGCACGACGTCCCCCGCGCGGAGCTGTTGACCGAACTCCGCCAGCTTGTTGGCGAGCCACGCCACGCAGCGCAGCGGATTTCCGAGCGCGGCGGCGCCGGCTCCGGTGTCCGCGACGACGCCGTTGCGGGTCAGGACGACGCCGATCAGCCGCAGGTCGAGGCCGGCGAGCGGCGTCAGTTGCGCACCGAGGACGAAGCGCCCGGACGATGCGTTGTCCGCGATCGTGTCGGGCAGCCCGATTCTCCAATCCGCGATCCGGCTGTCGATCACCTCGATGGCGGGAACGACGCCGGCGGCCGCGCGGAGCGCGGCGACCGCGTCGACCCCGGGGCCCGCGAGGTCGTGCTGCATCACGAACGCGATCTCGGCCTCGGCTCTCGGCGCAATCAGGCCGCCGACGTCGATCGCCTCGCCGTCTTCGACGCGCATCGAGGCGAGCAGAGCGCCGAAGTCCGGCTCCTCGACGCCGAGCAGTCTCTGCATCGGTGCCGAGGTCAGGCCGATCTTGCGACCGACGAGCGCGTCGCCGGCCTCCATCCGCCGTGCGACGTTGTGCTGCTGGATGGCGTACGCGTCGGCGAGCGAGAGCTCGGGGTGGCGCTCGGTCAGCGCGGCGATCGGGAGACGCCCGCGATCCGCCTCGTCGAGCTCGCCCGCGAGCGTGCGAACACGACGCTGGTCGACCGGCGCCTCACGCGAGCCAGCGGGAGCGCTCATGCCGCCGCTCCCTCTTGTCGGTCCTTCCGTAGACCACCCGTCATCGCTACAGCTCCGACCGTTTCGACTTCGACAGTACCTGTCCTGACGGGTACGAGCATAATCGTCATGATCATTGTTGTCAACCCTTCGAGCCGCCGTCCGGCGGACGTCTCTCCGCTCCGCCAGGACGACGACGAACGAGCTCGTCAGGAATTCAGGACGAAGTACTTGCGGACCGTCTCGAGGATCTCCCAGCGCCCGGACCAGCCCTTCGGCAGCACCATCAGGTCGCCGGCGACGAACTCGGTGACCGTGCCGGACGCATCGGTCAGGCGAGCCCTGCCGCTCAGCAGCAGGGCCGCTTCGTGCATGGGATGGTCGACGACGTCCCAGGCGCCCTCGGTGCACTGCCAGACGCCGACTCTGGGACGCTCCCGCTCCGGGTGCTGATAGATCGTGCCGGTGGAGACGATCGCCTCACCGCTGTCGGCGCCCTCGCGGGGCCCGCGCTCGACCAGCTCGAGGTTGATCAACTGCTCGCGGGTGACCGCGACCAGCTCCGGGCTCGTGATGCTCATCGTCATGTTCTCCTGTGGTGGTTGATGGTCTGCTCACGCGGCCGGCTTCGGCGCTCTGCTGGACTTGGAGTCCGCCAGCGTCGCGGGAGCGAGCTTCGCGAGCCGCACGTCGAGCTTGCGCGGCGTGTGCCCCGCGTTCTCGGCCATCTCCTTGCGCCGCACCGCTTGGCGCACGAGGCGACCGCCGATCGTGCGGGCGGGCTCACGCGGGAAGGCGCCCGTCCGGGTCCGCAGGAACATGCGGCCGTAGTCGGCGAACTCGTCGTCGATCCCGAGCAACTGGGCGGCGATGATCTTCCCGGCCAGCGCCGTCGCGCCGACGCCATGCCCCGCGTAGCCGATCCCGTAGTGGATCCGCGGATCGCCCGGGTACGTGTCGAACCACGGCAGCCCGTTCGGCGAGCGGTCGATCGGCCCCGCCCAGGCGTGCTCGATCCGCGTGTCGCCCAGCGCCGGGAACAGGTAGCGCATGTCGGACGCGATCTCGGCGGCCTTGCTGGGCGAGTAGCTGAACTCGCGCCCGATCTTGCCCAGCGTCGCCAGCGTGCCGCCGCCCCCGCCGACGAAGATCCGGCCGCGGGAGGCCGCGAAGTAGTTGACCATCATCCGCGAGTTGAACCCGCCGACGCGGTCCAGGCCGGTGGCGGCGATCAGCTCGGGACTCACCTGCTCGGTCGCGACGACGTCGCTGGAGACGACCATGATGCTTGGACGGAAGGGCTTCAGATGGGCCATCCAGGCGTTGGCGGCGAGCACCACCTTGGCGGCGCTGATCTCGCCCTGCTCGGTCTCCACGCGGACCCCGTTGAGCAGCGACTCCACCCGGACCACCGGGGACCGCTCGTAGACCTCGATGCCGCGCGCCAGCGCGACGCGGCGCAGCCCCCGCGCCAGCGCGGCGGGCTGCACGCGCCGAACCGAGTCGTCGGACAGCGCCGCGCGGAACGGGCCCCGAGGGAAGATCTCGCGCAGCTCCGCCTCCCGCATGCGGCGGTAGGGCACCTGGAGCTCGAGCCGCTCGGCGGTGGCCAGGACACGCTCCCACGCCCCGACCTGCACGTCCGACGTGGCACTCCACAGCCCGAGGGTCCGGGGCAGCACGCAGTCGATGCCCTCGGCCTCGATGAAGTCGATGATCCCGTCGATCGCGGCCGAGCTGGCGCGCACCAGCGCCACGCCGTCCTCGTCGCCGAGCAGCTTGGTGAGCGTCGGCAGCTTCCCCCACCAGTGGCTGACGGCGCCGCCGTTGCGGCCGCTGGCACCGGTGCCGCAGAGGTCTGCCTCCACGATCGCGATCTTCAGGGAGGGGTCCAGCTCCCGCAGGCGCAGCGCGGTCCACAGCCCGGTGAAGCCTCCGCCGACGATCGCCACGTCGGCGTGAGCGGGGCCCTGCAGCACGTGCGGGGTGATCTCGCCCTCGGCTTCGAGCGCCTGCTGTACCCACAGCGAGCGCCAGCCGCCGCCGGAGTCGAGATTCTGCCAGGGCCGGAAGCTGATGCCGTCGGCGTTGCCCGACGGACCGCGCAGGCGGCGCACTGGAGCGTGAGTCGTAGTCGTCATCGAAATGCTCCTGGATTGCTGGGGATGGCTTGCTAGGCCGACGGGGCGGTCGGGCTCAGCGCGAGGGGCTGGCGCGCAGGCGGCGTCCAGCCCGGACGGGGCACGCACGCCAGCAGCCGCTGGGTGTAGGGCTCGGTCGGTGCGGTCACGATCGTGCCGGTGTCGCCCGCTTCGACGACCTCGCCGCGACGCATGACGATGATCGCCTCGGTCAGGTAGTTGACGACTCCCAGGTCGTGGCTGATCAGGATGTAGGCGACCCCGGTCCGTTCACGGATGTCGGTCAGCAGGTTCAGGATCTGAGCCTGCATCGAGACGTCGAGGGCGGAGACGGCCTCGTCCAGGATGATCAGCCGCGGCTCGGCCGCCAGCGCCCGCGCGATCGCCACGCGCTGGCGCTGACCGCCGGAGAGCTGAGCGGGCACCGAGGCAGCGGGGCGCGCACTCATGCCGATCACCTCCAGCAGCTCGGCGACGCGCGTCCGCCGCTCGTCGCGGGTCATGCGCTTGTGCAGCCGCAGGCTCTCGTCGAGCACCTCACCGACCCGCTGTCGCGGATCGAGCGAGAGGTACGGATCCTGGAACACCATCTGAATCTGACTTGCGCGACGCAGGCGCGTGGCGCGACCGTGCGCCGGCCCGCTGCGATCCTCGCCCATCGCCATGATCGTTCCGTTGGTGGGCCGCTCCAGTCCCATCAACATCCTGGCGACCGTCGACTTGCCCGCGCCGGACTCCCCCACGATCGCCAGCGATCCGCCGGCCTTCACCGTGAACGACAGGCCCTCGACCGCGGCGAAGCGGCCGCCGCCGCGCAGAGCGAACTCCTTGCGGAGGTCAGTGACGGTGACCAGCGCCTGCGTCGCGGCCGACTCGGGCGTCGTCTCCTCAGCCGGCTGCCTGGGGGTGGCGTGGTTGATGGCCACGGGCGTGTCGTCGAGCAACGTCAGCGGGCCGAGCTCCTCAGCCCGGATGCACGCCACCATCGCCCCACCCACCGGCCGCAGCGCGGGCACCGCCACACGACAGGCGTCCTGGGCGTACTCGCAGCGCGGAGCGAAGCGGCAGCCGGCCGGCGCCTCGAAGGCGGCGACGGGCTGGCCCTCGATCGCCGCCAGCCGCCCGCCCTGCTGTGACAGGCTCGGGCGGCAGCGGAGCAGCGCCGCGCTGTAGGGATGGCGGGGATGCTCGTTGATCTCCGCGCTGCCCTGCTCCTCGACGATGCCGCCCGCGTACATCACCGCCGTGCGGTCGCAGATCGCGCCGGCGAGGTCCAGGTCGTGGGTGATGAAGAGCAGCGCCATGCCGTGCTGCTCGCGCAGGCGCGCGAGGATCGTGATGACCTCCGCCTGCGTCGTCACGTCCAGCGCGGTGGTCGGCTCGTCGGCCAGCAGCAGACGCGGCTCCTGCGCCACCATCGCCGCGATCATCACTCGCTGCAGCATGCCGCCGGAGAGCTCGTGCGGATAGTTGGTCAGCACCCGCTCCGGGTCTCCGATCGAGACCTCCGTCAGCAGCTCCACCGCCTTCGCGCGCGCCGCCGGCGCCGCCATGCCGCGCACGTCGCGCAGGGCCTCGGTCATGAAGTCGTCGATCGTGCGGACCGGGTTGATCGCCGCCCGCGGATCCTGGAACACCATCGCGACGGACTGCGCCCGATAGCGGCGGAGCTCGGCGCCGCGCAGGCCAAGGACGTCGGTGCCGTCGAACAGGATCTTCCCCGACGTGCGCGCGCCCCTCGGCAGCAGGCCGATGATCGCCTTAGCCGTCATCGACTTGCCGGAGCCCGACTCCCCCACCATGCCGACCGCCTCGCCTGCGCCGATCGCAAGCGACAGCTCCGACACGACCGTGCGCGGCTCCCCGCCGATCGGCAGGTCGATGCTGAGATCTTCGATCCTCAGGAGCTCGTCGCTCATCGACTCAGCCTCCGTTCCGAAATTCCCTCGAGCCAGTGCCCGACGGTGCTGAACGCGCCGACGGTGATCACCAGCATCAGGCCGGCAAACAGCGACTCCCAGGCAGAGCCCTGCAGCAGGCTCTGCTCGCCCGTGCTGACCATGAGGCCCCAGTCCGACGTCGGCGGCTGCACGCCGAGCCCCAGGAACGAGACGCTCGCCAGGTCGATCATCGAGAACCCGAAGGTCAGCGTCGCCTGCATCAAGATGAACGGCGCCAGGTTCGGCAGCAGATGCTTGATGCAGATGGCGAAGCTCGACATCCCCTGGGTCACCAGCGCGCTGATGTACGGGAGGCGTCGCTCACGGATCGCGACCGAGCGCGTCAGGCGCGCGATGTACGGGGTGTAGGCGATCGCGAGGCCGATCGTCGGCGCCACCAGCCCGGCGCCGAAGAAGGCCGAGGCGATGATCGCGAGCAACAGGCCGGGGAACGCGAAGCCGATGTCGATGCAGCGGCCGAGGATCGCGTCGACGATCCCGCCCCGCCATGCGGCGACCAGCGCCACCGTCACACCCAGGAGGGTGCCGCCGACGACGACGAGCAGCGGCCCCAGGAGGCTGGTCCGGGCCCCCCAGATCAGACGCGAGAGGAGATCGCGTCCGGAGGCGTCCGTCCCCAGCAGGTGAGCCGAGGACGGCCCCTGCTTGGCGGCGAGGAGGTTGATCGCGTTCGGGTCCTGCGGCGAGATCAACGGCGCGAAGATCGCGACCACGGTGATGATCAGGATCACCGCGATGCCCACGTAGCCGAGGCTCACGCGCGGGATCCCGCGGCGCCGGGAACGCGGCGCGGCCGATGGCACGACTTCCAGGGCGCTCATCGGGTCCCCTCTGTCCGCAGGCGCGGGTCGAGCCACAACGCCAGCAGATCGGTCACGGTGGTGGCGACCATGAACGCGGTGGCCAGGATCAGGGTGATCGCCAGTACCACGGCGAAGTCCTTGTCCAGGACGGAGCTCACCAGCAGCGCGCCGAGGCCGTTGAGGCCGAAGGCGGTCTCGACCACGACGGTGCCGATGAACAGGTTGGCGATGACGGTGCCGCTCATCGTCGCGATCGGCACCATCGCGTTCCGCATCACATGCCGGCGCAGCACTCCGCCCGGCGCGATGCCGCGGGCCCGTGCCGTGTCGGTGTGGTCGCGCGTGAGCTCCAGGATCACGCTGGTGCGTGTCACGCGCGCGACGCCCATGGTCCCTGCGACGGTGAGCGCGATCGCGGGCAGCGTCAGGTGGTAGATGCGGCCTCCGACCCCGGTGCCGGCGCCCAGCGACGGGAACCAGCCGAGCTTCACGGCGAACAGCGAGATCAGCACCAGCGCGCCGACGAACGACGGGGTCGCGATGCCGACGGTGGAGATGAACAGCACGAGCTTGTCCAACGCGCCGCGCAGCGCGGCGAGCGTGCCGAGCAGGATCCCGAACAGCACCAGGATGACCGCGCCGTACAGCACCAGCTCGAACGTGACCGCCAAGCGCGGCGTCAACAGATGGCCGACCTTCTCCGAGAACACGATCGAGCTGCCGAAGTCACCATGGACGACGCCGCCGAGCCAGTCGACGTAGCGCGTGACGAGGGGCTTGTTGAGGCCGTACTGCTGCTCCAGCAGCTTGACCGCCACCGGCGACAGCGAGCGTCCCTGGGTCGCTGCCGCCACCGGGCTTCCGGGTGCCAGGAACAGGGCGCCGTAGACGACGATGCTCGCTCCCAGCAGCGTGATCACCAGGAAGACCAGCCGCCGCAGCACGATGCGTGCTACGACGGCGATCGACGATGTTGATTTGACAGCCGTCACTGGCTTCTCAGCCCTTGCTGCCGATCCCGGCGGCCCACGGGTGGTTGGGGTATCCGGTGATCGAGGTCGGCCAGCCGGTGATCTTGTTGTTGCCGAAGGACACCTCGTTCAGCGTCACGATCGGGATCCACGCGTACTGGTTGCCGTAGTCGGTCGCCAGCTGCGTGACCAGCTTCGCCCGCTGCTGATCGTTCGCGACGCCGAGCGCCTTGTAGTACGAGCTTTCGAGCGACGGGTCGATGATCTTGTAGTTGTCGGCCCCGTTCGACGGGATGGTCTTCTCCATGAACTCCAGCGGCTCACCCGTCTGGACGAAGAAGTTCGTGATGAACGCGTCGACGTTCGGGTCGGCAGTGGGGTCGAGGAACAGCGGGTAGTACTGGTTCAGCGGCAGGACGGAGATCTTCACCTTGAGGCCGATCTGGCCCGCCTCCTGCTGGATGATCTGAGCCATCTGCGAGAACCAGGCGGGCGCCGGCGTGGTGGCGATGTTGATCGTCCCGGTCGGCGACCCGGCCTGCTTGACGAGCGCCTTCGCCTTGTCCAGATCAGCTGCCGCGGAGGGCAGCTGGTCGTACCAGCTCTGGAACGTCGACTGCGCGTAGCCCCAGGTGCCAGGTCCGAACATCGTCTTGGCCGGGAAGCCGGCTCCGTTGAACACGGTCTGGTTGATGCCGGCTCGATCCAGCGCCAGGGACAGCGCCTGGCGGATCAGTCTGTTGCCGAGCACGCCCTTCTTGCTGTGCACCGTCAGTGCCGTGGTGACGCTGCTGGGACCCTGGATCAGGCTGCCGCTGCCGGCGCCTCTCAGCGTCGAGATGCCGGCGGTCGGCACCTCGAACATGCCGTCGGCCGTGCCGCTGCGCAGCGCGTTGATCTCAGCGTTGGTGTCACTGATGAAGGTGAACGTCACCTGCTTGGCATGGATCGCCAGCGACGAGTCCCAGTAGTTCGGGTTGGCTCTCATCACGATCGACTGACCAGGAGTCCACTTCTGCAGCGAGTAGGGGCCGGTGCACATGAGGCCGCCGGTCGCGCTGCCGTAGCTCGCGCCCTTGGACTCGACATAGGCCTGCTCGGAGATGCCGCCCGCGCCCGTGGCCATCAGACGGTTGAAGAGCACGTCCGGGCGGGTCAGCTGGACCGTCACCTGGTTGGCGCCGGTGGCGCTGATCGACTTCACGTCGCCGTAGGCGTACGCCCAGCTGGAGGCGACTCTGGGGTTCATGTTGCGCTGCAGGCTGTACACCACGTCAGCGGTCGTCAGCGGCTTGCCATCCCAGAACTTCACGCCCGTGCGGATGGTGTAGACCCAGCTCGTCGGCGTCGGATGTGTGACCTTCGAGGCGAGGGCGGACTTCAGCTGCAGGTTGGAGTCGAGCTGCAACAGGCTGTCGCAGAGGTTCGAGCTGACCTCGCTCTCCTGGTAGTTGTTGGTCTTCGCCGGGTCGACCGACGCCGGCTCGTTGAAGATGTTCCACGAGACGGAACTCACGTCGCCAGTGGGCGCCGGTGTCGATGCGACGAGCTTCGTGGTGGAGGTGGACGCGGATGAGGCGGCCCCGCCTCCTGACGTGCTCGACGACGAGCCGCTGCTTCCGCAAGCGGCTATGGTGAGTGCGGCGATCGCTGCCCCCACGGCGACGAGTATGGCTCTCATCATCGTCTTCTCCTAGGTAGTTCTTCGTCCGCTGGGTTGTCTGTGTTCGGTGCTGACGGATCGTGGTCCCGGCCCGAGGCGCGCTGCGTCACAGCGCGACCCAGTGCTTGGTCTGGTCGCGGATCTGCACGCGCGCCTCACCCGTGACCACGAGGTGGTCGAGGTGCGCCGCGGTCGTCAGCGCCATGCCCATCGCCCGGCCGTAGTTCGGGAAGGCTGCGGCGATCTCGTCGATCGCGCTGTTGAGGTCCACGTCGCCGCGCGCTCGCACCAGTGCGCCCAGGCGGGCGTGGAGGTCGGTCGCCCACTCACGCGAGAGCTCGATCAGCCGTCGGCCCTGCTCGGCGTCGAGCGGTCCGTTGTGCGCGGTGGCCAGCAGGTCGGCGTCCGTCGCCTCGATCAGGTCGAGCGTGTCGAGGTAGGTCGCCACGGAGTGGTAGAGCAGGAACATGTCGGGACGGCCGGTGACGGCGATCCCGACGGCCTGGATCGCATCGCCCGTGAAGAGGACCGACGGGCCATCGGCGCCCTCGCGCAGATAGGCGAGATGGCCCGGCGAGTGACCCGGCGTCGGGAGCGCTCGGAGCGTGGTCCCGTCGCCCAGCTCGACCGTGTCCCCGCCGCGCAACCGCAGCGACGGTGAGACCGGCGCTCCGCAGAGCCCGACGATCCGATCCAGCACCGGCTGGCTCGCCTCGACCTCGCCGGGAAACGCGGCCGCGTAGTTCGCCAGGATGTAGCGTCGCGGGCTCTCGGCCCACCGAGCCTCGAGGTCCGGCGCGCCGATCGTCAGCTCCGGGTTCGCCTCCAGCAGGGCGCCGGAGCCGCCATGGTGGTCGTGATGGACGTGCGTCAGCACCAGGCGGTCGAGGTCGGTTGCTCTGAGTCCGAGCTCGCCCAGCGCGGGCAGCAGATGCCGCTCCGGCGTCGAGTTGACGCCGGCGTCGATCAGCGTGGCGCCCCCTCTGCCTCCGATCAGGTAGACGGTCAGCGGCACCCCCTCGAAGTCGACCGGGATCGCGTACACGTCCGAAGCAAGCCGCTTGGGCATGGATGTCTCCTGCGTTGCAGTCACGGTGGCCGCCGGCGTCAGACGTTTCGCTCGCGCAGCAGCTCGAGCACGCCGGGAATCCGCTCCCGGTGCAGCCAGTCGGAGTAGGGCGACGCGTCGAGCGCCTGCGCCAGCTCCGCCCCCTCGTGGCCCGTCCGAGCCTGCTCCAGCAGGAAGCTCCAGCTGTCCCGAACCGTCTGCACGACCTCGACGCCGCCGCCGGGCCCGTGACCGGGCACGTAGTAGTCCTGGTCGTCGGCGATCAGGAGATCCAGCCACTTCATCCAGGTGTCGTAGTCACCGTACGTCAGGACCGGCCAGTGGCCGTTGTAGAGCAGATCCGCGGTGTAGACCACGTTGTCCGACGGAACCCGGACGATCAGGTCGCCGGGCGTGTGGGCCTTCCCGAGAGCGACGAGCTCGACGCTGACCCCGCCGAGATCGAGCACCAGCGTGCCGTCAAAGCCGATGGTCGGTGCAACCTGGGCGGCGCCCTCGAGCTGCTCGCGAAGGTACGGACGGCGACTCGAGAACGAGTCGATCGAGCGTCTCCAGGTCTCGTCCCGCGCCAGTGCGTCCTGCGCGAAGCGCGTGCTGATCCCCGTCAGGCCGGCGAACTGCGAGTTGCCGAAGATGTGATCGCCGTGGGCGTGCGTGTTGACGAACAGCAGCTCGCGCTCGCCGTCGCCGGCGACCTCCAGGGCGGCGGCCTTCAGGTCCGCGCCGAGCGACGGCGAGAGGCGCGTGTCGACGACCAGGATCGCCCGGTCCCCCACGACGATCCCGGCGTTCGCGGCGGCCTCGGGAGTGCTGAGCACGCAGTAGCTCGCGGCTCCGATCTTCAGCAGGTCACCCTGTTCGACAGGGCGCAGTGACTGTGGTAGCGCGGGGCCCGCGGAGGCTGCGGACGCTGGCGGGTCGGTGCGTTGATGGACCATGGAAAAGACAATACTCATCATGATGAATGGCGTCAAATGCGCCGACCGGGGATGTCCGCGTCAGCCGATCGACGCCGGCCCAGGCGGTCTCGACCCGAGGAGGAGCGTCGGGGAATAGAGACGATTCAATAAGATGATCTTTCCTATTGTCGCCGCTGGCGACCGACACCATCGACGGACTCGACAGAGGTGCCCGCATGAACCTGCCCGTGACTCTGGCCTGCTGGGACTACGACCGCACGCAGGCGCTACGAAACGGCAGTGTGCGGCCGGAGGGAATCGACCTCACGTACCTGTCGCTGCCGGTGGAGGAGACGTTCTTCCGGATGCTGCGACACCGGTCGTTCGACGCGGCCGAGATGTCGCTGTCCTCGTATGTGATGACGTTGGGGGAGGAGGAGCCGCCGTTCGTCGCCATCCCCGTCTTCCCCTCGCGCGCCTTTCGCCACTCCTGCATCTTCATCAACGCCGACAGCGGGATCAGCCGGCCCGAGGACCTTGCGGGACGGACGGTCGGGATCCCCGAGTACCAGATGACGGCAGCCGTCTGGATGCGCGGGATCCTGGCGGAGCACCACGAGGTGCCGGTCGCCTCCGTCCGCTACCGCACCGGCGGCCTGGAGGAGCCGGGCCGGCCCGAGAAGCTGGCGCTCGACCTGGGGCCGGACATCGACATCGCGCCGATCGCGTCGGACGCGACCCTCTCGGCGCTGCTCGCGAGCGGTGAGATCGACGCGCTCTACACGACCCGTGCGCCGTCGTGCTTCGATCCGCACGGCGGAGCGGTGAAGCGGCTCTGGGAGGATTCGCGCGGAGCGGAGGTCGCGTACTTCGAGCGGACCGGCATCTTCCCGATCATGCACGTCGTGGGGCTTCGGCGCGAGCTGCACGAGCGTCACCCGTGGATCGCCGTCGAACTGCAGAAGGCGTTCCTGCGCTCGCTGGCGCTCACGGCCGCCGACCTGACCCAGACCAGCGCGTTGATGCACATGTTGCCTTGGTTGGTGCAGGAGGTCGAAGCGACCCGGGCGGTGATGGGCCAGGACTTCTGGAGCTACGGCGTCGACGCGAACCGCACCGTCCTTGAGACCTTCCTGCGCTACTCGCACGACCAGGGGCTCGCCTCGCGACTGTTCCAGCCGGAGGAGCTGTTCGTCCCGGCGACGCTCGAGCGGTTCGTGATCTGAGGCGATCAGCCCTCGGAGCCGCCGATCGGCGTCATCCAGTCGGCTGAGGGGGCGTGTTGGCGCAGCGCACGCGTCACGCGATCGGCGTCGCCCGAGGCGATCGCGTCGACGAGGCGCTCGTGCACGCGCAGATTGCGCTTGCTCTGGAACACCTCGTCGGGAGTGACGTCCTCGACGTTGCGCTCGATGAAGTCCATCAGGGTCCCGTAGACGGCGCGGAGGACCGCGTTGGGCGAAATCGCCGTCATCCGCCGATGCAGGGCCCAGTTGGTCTCGAGGAACTCGCTCGGCGAGTCCGCCACCTCCGCCATGTGCCGGAGGATCTCGCGCAGGTCGGCGATGTCCGCATCGGTGTGGTGGCGGCGCGCGTCGTCGGCCACGATCACCTCGAGCGCGCTGCGCACCGACAGGCAGTCCGCGACGGCCGCTCCCTCCTGGTTGAAGCCCAGGATCAGATGGCTGAGACGGAGGTGCGGCGAAGGGGAGGCGACGAACAGGCCGCCGCCCGGCCCCGGGCGCGTCGTCACCAGGCCGCGATCCTCGAGCAGCCGCAGCGCCTCGTTCACCGTGCCGAGCGCGACGCCGAAGCGGTCACGCACGTCACCCTTGGTGCCCAGTCGCCAGCCGTCGGGGAGCGACTGGCGCTGGATCTCCTGTTCGATCTGACGAGCAAGCGCTTCCGCGCGGGAGATACGCGACTCGTCAAGCATGGTGCGTGGTGCCTCGCCGTTCGGTGGTGACATGACCGCTGTTGAAATCCGCCATATTCATTGCATTCAGAAGATAGCGATGCAACGCTCGGCGGGTGCGGCCGCCCGCCCGGGTGGAGCTCCTGACGCGTCAGTCGCCGGTGCGTCCGCCGGCTGGCGACGCGAGCGGGGAGCTCGCGTTCGACCTGCCTGAGCATGACGGCGTTGGTGGCGACGGTGGTGGAGCTAGCGCCCATGAGCAGTCCCGGCCATCGTGAACGGCCTCACGAACGCGCAGCAGCGGGCCGGCTCAGTGGGGGCGATCGCTCAGCACATCAACGGACGAGCTGGCGAACGGCGGCTCCACGGGCGGGCGACGTCGACGTGAACTGGCTCGACATGGCCGGCGACTTCCTCTGGGCAGCAGCATCGGTCCCGCCGTTCGATGTTGCCGAAGTGACTTCAGGTTGAGCGGCAGCTACAGCGACTTGACCGCGTCCGTGGGCGCGGCGGCGCGCGTCGCGCGGGCGATCACGTCTTCTCCACTCTCGCCATGAGTCCAGACGCCGGTCCCGAGCGTGATCGCGACGTCATCGTCGACCAGCGCGGTCCGCAAGTCACGCTCGAGCCGCAGGGCGGCGTTCGTGGTCTGCGCCTGGTCGGCACCGGGAGCCAGGAGACCGAGCCACCGTCCGCCGACGCGAAAGGCCTGCCCGTTGAGACCCGAGGCCGCTTGCTGGACGACCGCGGCCGCGGACCGCAGGACCATGTCGCCCTGCGCGAATCCCCGGGATCGGTTGACCTCGTCCATTCCCTCCAGCCTGGCGACGACGATCCCGAACGGCCGATTCTGAAGCGCGGCGCGCTGCGCCTCGGCAGCGGCCGATTCATGAAAGTGCCGGTGGGAGTAGAGCAGCGTGAGCGAGTCGGTGATGCCGAACGAGCGCGCACCCAGCTTGAACTCGCCATCGACTCGGTGGACCTCGAGCTCGGGATCCGGAGCGCCGTCGTCAGCCGCGAGCTCCGCCGGCGGTCGACGTCGCACCTCCTCGACGAAGAACCCGACGACCTCGGGGTCGAACTGGCCGCCGGCGCAGCGCTCGAGCTCCACGCAGGCCTCCTCCGCCGTCTGGGCGGGACTGTAGGGGCGGTCGCTGGTGATCGCGCTGAACGAGTCGGCGACCGCGATGATCCGGGCCGCGAGGGGAATCGCCTCGCCGCGGAGTCGACCGGGATATCCCTCGCCGTCGTAGCGCTCGTGATGGTGCAGGACGGCCGGAGCGATCTTCCGAAGGGCCGGCACCTGGCTGACCAACTCGTAGCCGATGCGCGGATGCAGCTGGATGACGCTGAACTCCTCTGGCGTGAGACGCGCGGGCTTGAGCAGGATCCGCTCGGAGATGCCCAGCTTGCCGACGTCGTGCAGCAGCGACGCGAAGATCAGCTCCTCACGGTCCTGGGGACCGAGCTTCAGGCGATCGGCCACCGCCAGCACATACTCCGAGACCGAGTCCGAATGGCCGCGGAGCTCGGGATCCTTGAGCTCGATCGCGTCGGCCAGGACCTGGATCGTGGAGAGGTAGGCGCTGCGCAGGTCTCCGTGCAGCCGGGAGTTCTGCAGGACGGCGCCAGCATGATCTCCGATCGCCAGCAGCACCTCGTCGTCGAGCGTCTCGAATCCCCCCTCGCGGTTCGCGCAGACGATGACGCCCGCGAAGTTGTCGGCGAGATAGACGGGGATCGCGAGCAGGTTGTGCACTTCCTCATCCGCCGGACTCCGCTTCTCGGCGTCGACACGAGCGGCGTCGTCTTCGCGGATCGTCGTGTCACGCTCGATCACCTCGTCGGCGAACCGCTGCGCGATCGCGCTGTCCTGAGGGTCGTTGTCAAAGCCGGCGAAGCAGACGACCTCGCGCCGCTGATCGGAGTTCTCGTGATCGGAGAGCAACAGCCCCTTCTCGGCCTGGACCAGGCCCATCGTCAACTCCAGCACCATCTGGCGCACGTCGTCATGGCGACCGAGGACCCCCTGAGTGCGCTGCATCCGATCGATCTGGACCCGAAGCTCGCGGTTCCACTCTCGCTCGCTTCGCCAAGCCCGCGCCAACCGCTCAGCGGTGACGTGCTCACGATCCCGCTCTCGTCGCATCCGTTCGCGCTCGTCCTCGGCCTCCGTGAGGCGACGCCTCGCGTCCTGTTCGGCAGCACGCGCCTCCTCGCTCGCAGACGCGGCGGCCGACAGCGCCCGCAGCCGCCACTCCGCCAGCGCCCAGGCGCCAAAGCCGAGCACGACGGCCCCGAGCGCGACGATCAACCACGCGGTGGGGTCGTGAACCGTGATCGCCAGACCATCGATCTTCACGAGCCGCGCCCCACTCGTCGCCAGCACCAACAGGTAGACGAGCGAGCCGATCGACAAAGTCGCCAGCACGATCAACAGCGCAATGCGAGCTTGTTGCCTGTTCAGCCTCACGGGGGAGCAGCCTTTCGGATCATCAGTGCAGAACCTGAGCGTTCCTGCCCATATCGACACATCCCAGCCACCACTGAACCCCACAGTGGGTTCAACTGACTCCGACGTGACACAAACCTGACCCAACCAGGACATTTGTCCCGGTTGTGTCCCACATCGTGTACCATCTCCGCGCGAGCGAAATTCGAGCGAGGAGACGCACCCGATGGCCAGATTCGACGTGGACGGGAACTACTGGCTTCTGATCGCCGACAACGGCGAGAGAGTCGCGACCGGCGGAGAGTCGTTCGACAGCCCCTTCAACGCGAGACGAGCGGCCGAGACCTTCAAGGCCAACGCAAGCGCCTACGCCTACGACGTGTACTCCGACTCGGGGGACAGATATCGGTGGCGCGCGATGGCCAGCAACGGCAGAAGAGTCGCCTCGTCCGGCGAGTCCTTCGCGAGCAGATCCAACGCAAGACGCGCCGCAGACGCGATCCCCGACATCGCAGAGGCTGCCTCTGGACCGTGACGCGGCGTCTCAGCCGGTCTGCTCAGTTGCTTGGTGTACGCCGCACGATCGAAGTGCGGCAGGCGATGCTCCGCGAACTCGCGCGATGTGGACGAAGGTCACCGGTCGCGGCGACCGCGATCTGCTCCACACGAACGCTCAGCTGCGCTTTCGAAGTTGCCGACTATCTCGACCACAAGCTTCGTAGCCGCCCGGTCCGGACCTGGCAGTAGTCCGAGTCGCGTCCGCGTCATGCACGCCGGCCGCATCGAGTCGATGTCCGCGCCGAGCACGGACGGAGGTCACCGACTTCGGGCGTCCGCGGGCGCCGACGGCCCCCCCGTCGCTACAGGTTGAAGCCCCAGGGGTAGCGGTCGGCCGTCCGGGAGGAGTAGCGCTTGCTGGAGTCGAACTGGATCGTGTACGCGCCGTGGTCCTTCTCCGGCTGATTGAACGGGAAGATGTGCGCGCGCCGGCTCACGGTGCCGCACGGGCCGGAGGCCGTGCCGAGCGCGACCGTAGTGATCAGCTTGAGCTTGCTGCTCTGCTCTCCGTATCCCTTCAGCAGGTAGTGCGCGTAGACCGGCTTGCCCTGGGTGAACCCGGACGCATCAAAGGTGACCTTGTCGTTCCAGTAGAAGTCCGAGCCCTGTCCGAAGACCGTCATCGCTCTCTCCCAGACGCTGACGACACGATCGGTGAACTTGACGCTCGCCGATCGTGCGCTCGCGCCTCCCGGGTCGCTGCCGTCCGCGGTGCCGCGATCGGTCGCAGTGACTGGACTGGCCTGCCACGTCGGGCCGTTCGCGTTCGAGACCACCAGGTCCGGCACCTTCAGGCTGGCGGTGAAGCTGCCGTCCGCGCTGGCGGTCTCCTCCGCGATGTCGGTCTGTGACCCGAAGTCGAGCTGAACGCTGGCTCCGGGCGTCCATCCCGATCCTCTCACCCGGATTGTCGCGTAGCGCTCCGTATAGCTGCCCGACGAGCCGGAGTAACTGTACGTGTTGACGAAGCACCGCTGCGGGTTCGTCACGCTAATAGAAGGGCCCGTGGCGGCCAATGCCGCTGGGCTCACCGCGGCCCCCGCCGCGACCGCAACGGCCCCAGCCACCAACGTCGACAGTGCGCTCTTGCCCATCCTTGTCATGCTCCTCAGCAGCTATCACTCGGACGTTCAGCGTCCGCCACCTGTCGTTGTATGCCCTTGTGGCCAGCACTGAGCACTGTCCAACGACCAGCTCGCCAAAGTAACCATCGCGAGCCCCCGCGTCTCGGACCAGAGCGCACGACCACCAGCACCACCGCGCACAAGACTGCGGTCACGGACGACGGCGATCGCCGTTCTCTGGCTCTTCTTCGGACACATCGCAAGCTCGGTCGTGCTCGTAG
>JAATFK010000530.1 GCA_015655225.1 Solirubrobacterales bacterium
CCGGGCGCCGAGCTGCCCGAGCTCAAGCGCCGGGCGAGCAAGTCGAGCTACAGCGACGATGACGTCGAGGTCTGGACGCCCGGCGCGCTCGGCGAACGGAGCAAGAGCGCCAAGGTGCTGCGCAAGAAGGCGCGCGAAGCCCAGCACATCGCCGATGCCCGCGGCGGCCCTGATGACTCTGCTGCAGACACCCCATAGGCGCGTCCGTTAGAGTGTCCACCGTTTGACCCCCGAAGTCGAAAGAGCCCCCGTGCGCCGTCGTAGCCTTCCTGCCCTGATCGTTCTCGCCGCCGTCGCCGGCGCCGCCCTCACCGGGTGCAGCGCCTCGAACGAGGCATCCGGCTGCACCGTGCACAGCGGCAACGGCTCCGAAGCCGTCACCGCGAGCGGCAAGTTCGGCGCCGACCCCGAGGCGAAGGTGCCGTCGCCGCTCAACGTCACGACGACCCAGTCGAGCACGCTGATCCGAGGCACGGGCGCCCGGGTCGCGAAGGGCGGGGCCGCCGAGCTCGCGATCACGCTCTATGACGGCGCCACTGGGGCGGCATCCCAGACCCAGGACGGGTTCTTCCCGATCACGTCCCAGCAGTTCGGCTCCGGCCTCGCCGACGCGATCGAGTGCGCGAACGAGGGTTCGCGCATCGCCGTCGCCGTCTCGCCCAAGGGCGGCGCCAGCCAGCTCGGCGCCACCGGCTCGGTCGTCGCGCTCGTCGACGTGAAGAAGGTCATGCCTGACCGTGCCACCGGGCACGTCCGCCCCGCGACCCCCGGCTTCCCGACGGTCGTCCTGGCCCCGAACGGCCAGCCCGGCATCGTGATCGGCAGCCAGAAGGAGCCGAAGAAGTCGGCGACCGCCGTGCTGAAGAAGGGCGATGGGGCGAAGGCGAAGAAGTCCGACGCGGTCGTCGTGCAGACCCAGACGGTCTCGTGGTCCGATCCCACCTCGGCCACCGGCACGTGGGAGAACAGCGCTCCGACGGCCCAGCAGTTGAACGACGGCTCGGCGCTGTCGAAGGCGCTCATCGGCCAGACGGTCGGCTCTCAGATCGAGGTGCTGACGCCGAAGGCGAAGAGCAGTGACGGCACGGCGAGCGTGACCGTGGTCGACGTTCTCGGTGTGCTCCCGAAGAGCTAGAGCCGGCCTGCCCGGTCAACGCGCTCGGCGCGGCGCGCAGCGACTCGCGCCAGGCGATGACCGGCGCGACAAATAAACTGGCTGAGTGCCCCGCATCATCCCGCCCGAAGAGCGGCAGTTCGCTCTCGTACTGGCGCTGCTCGCGACCGAGCAGGGCCTGACGAAGGAGCAGATCCTCTCGACGGTCGACGGGTACCACCAGAAGTACACGCCGGGCGGCGACAACGGGAACCTGGAGCGCCAGTTCGAGCGCGACAAGGATGCGCTGCGTGAGCTCGGCGTCCCGCTCGAGACGGTCGACCCGCCGGGGAGCCCGGGAACAACCAGCTGCAGAGCTATCGCGTCTCCAAGGACGACTACGAGCTGCCGGGGGACGTCACCTTCACACCGACGGAGCTCTCGCTGCTGCAGCTGGCCGGCACCGTCTGGCGGGAGGGCTCGCTCTCCGGCGACATGCGCCGGGCGATGATCAAGCTGCGCGCGGCCGGGGTCGAGCCGGACGGCCCCATGCTCGGCTACGCGCCGCGCCTCAAGCAGCTCGAGCCGGCGTTCGGCCCGCTCACGCAGGCGATCGAGCGGCACGAGAGCGTCAGCTTCCCCTACCTGCGTCCCGGCCGCCGCGTCGCGCGCTCGCACACCGTCAAGCCGCTCGCGGTGTTCCAGTTCCACGGCCGCTGGCTGTTCATGGGCCACGACGCGGCGTCGCCCGGATCGGGCGACCGCCCGCTGACCTTCCTGCTCGCCCGCATCGTCGGCCCCGTGACCTCGACCCACCAGCGTTTCCAGCCGCCGGCCGGCGACCACGGCGCCGAGGCACTGCGGGAGCTCGAGGAGCTGTGGGCCCGGCACACGGCGACGGTCTCCGTCGCAGCGGGCAGCGACGCGGCGATCCGCCTCGGCAAACGCTATGGCGGCGCGACGCCGGATGAACGGGTC
>JAATFK010000092.1 GCA_015655225.1 Solirubrobacterales bacterium
CGGCCACCACGTGACCGGCCAGTCGGACCTCTACTCGCTCGGGATCGTGCTCTACGAGATGCTGACCGGCGAGGTCCCCTTCAAGGGCGAGAACCAGGTCGCGGTCGCGATGAGACACGTGCGCGAGGAGATCCCCGACGTCCAGGAGCTGCGCCCGGAGGCGTCCGCCTCGCTCGCCGCGATCGTCGACCGCGCGACCGCCAAGGACCTGATCGAGCGCTACCGCGGCGACGAGGAGCTGATCGCCGACCTCGAGGACGTGCTCGCGCTCGAGACCGCCCGCACCGGCCACGCGACCGGCGAGGCGACCGCGGTGCTGCGCACGCTGCCCCCCAGAACCCGGCGGCGGCTGCCGTTCACGGTGCGGCGGCCGGCGTGGCTCGCGCTCGTCGCGCTGCTGCTCGTGGTCGCGGCCGGCGTCGCGATCGCGATCGGCCTGCGCGGCCACACGCAGAGAGGCACCGGCACGGTCCCGCCCGACCCGGCCGCGCGCGCCGCGTCGCTCGTCTCCGTCAGCCTCCACTCCGACGCCGCGCACGACTACGACCCGCTCGGCGACGGCGTGGAGCACCACGCGCAGACGCCCTCGGCGCTCGACGACGACCCCTCGACCTTCTGGTCGACCGAGACCTACCAGGGCGGCATCCTCAACAAGCCGGGCGTCGGCATCTACCTCGACGCCGCGCCCGGCGCCGAGTTCAAGCGCCTCGACGTGACGACGCCGACACCCGGCTTCGCGGCCTCCGTCTACGTCGCCAACAAGCTGCCGGCGGGGAACGCCTTCCCCGCCAGCTGGATGAGAGTCGCGACCGTCCCGAGCGTCGCGAAGAACGCGAAGATCAAGCTGAACACGCCCG
Source organism: Solirubrobacterales bacterium (assembly GCA_015655225.1). Classification (GTDB taxonomy): domain Bacteria; phylum Actinomycetota; class Thermoleophilia; order Solirubrobacterales; family Solirubrobacteraceae; genus Conexibacter. The sequence continues at coordinate 858 of JAATFK010000092.1, forward strand.
CCGGCCAGTCCTACCGCTACGTGCTGCTGTGGATCACGAAGCTGCCGCCGCGCACCGACAACGCCGAGATCACGCAGCTCGGGCTGTTCAAGCTCCAGCGCTAGCGCGCGCCGCTAGAACTGGTAGGCGCGCTCGCTCGCGTGGCGCTCGACGGCCAGCTCGACGAGCCGCTCCAGCAGCTCCTCGTACGGGAGGCCGGAGGCCGCGAACAGCTTCCCGTAGACGCTCGTCTCGGTGAAGCCGGGCATCGTGTTCAGCTCGTTGACGAGCACCGTCTCGCCGTCGACGAAGAAGTCGGCGCGAGCCAGGCCGCTGCAGCCGAGCGCGACGAACGTCTCGACCGCGAGCCCCCGCAGCCGCTCGCGCGCGGTCGGCGAGATCCGCGCCGGCACGACCAGCTCCATCCCGCCCGGCGTGTACTTCGCGTCGTAGTCGTACCAGCCGTCGGCGCCCGCCCCGGTGAGGACGATCTCGCCCGGCTCCGAGGCGGTCGGCTCGTCGTTGCCGAGCACCGCGCACTCGACCTCGAGCCCGGGCGCGGTCGCCTCGACGATCACGAGCGGGTCGTGCGCGAACGCGGCCGTGAGCGCGCCGGCCAGCTCGTCGGGCGCCGCGACGCGCGCGATCCCGACCGAGGAGCCGAGCCGGGCCGGCTTCACGAAGACCGGCAGGCCGAGCACGGCAAGCTCGTCGAGGACCGCGTCGGGCTCCGCCTCCCAGCGCGCGTGGCGGATCCCGCGGTAGGCGACCTGCGGCAGCCCGGCGCGCGCCAGCAGGTCCTTCGAGGTGACCTTGTCCATGCAGACGGCGGCCGCGAGGACGCCGGCGCCGACGTACGGCACGTCGAGGCACTCCAGCAGCCCCTGGACCGTCCCGTCCTCCCCGAACGGGCCGTGCAGCACGGGAAAGACGACGTCGGCATCGAGCAGCCCGCGGCCGGGCGTCAGCGAGAGCGGCTCGCCCTCGTGGGCCCAGCTGCCGTCGCGGCCGATCTCGACCGCCAGCACGACGTGGCCGGCGCGCTCCAGGCCGGCGCGGACGGAGGCGGCGGAGGCGAGCGAGACCTCGTGCTCGGAGGAGCGCCCCCCGCCCAGGACGGCGATGCGTCGGGTCATCGTCATCAGCCTCCCGCGGGGGTCGTCGTGGTGGGCGTGGTGGGCGTCGTCGGCGTCGTCGGGGTGGTGTTCGGCGGGACGTAGGAGCCGACCTCGATCCGGACCGCGGCGCCTCTGTCGAGCTTCGTGCCGGCGACCGGTCTCTCGCTCAGGACGACGCCGTCTCTCGTCTGGTCGGAGACCGTGCGCGTCTGGACGTGCACCTGGAAGCCGGCGGTTCTCAGCTGCGAGGTGGCGTCGGTCGCGGTCTGGCCGACGAGGTTC
>JAATFK010000540.1 GCA_015655225.1 Solirubrobacterales bacterium
GGCGACCGCGTCCTCGTCTACGTCGGCGCGCCGCACCGCATCCTCGTCGGCACCGCGATCGTCGCCGATGGCTGGCACCTCTGGAGCGCGGCGGAGGCGGCGCGGCTGCCGGACGGCGCCGCCTTCGAGGCCGGCATCACGCTCGCGGACGCGCACACGTGGGAGGAGCCACTGCCTCTCGCCGACGCCTGGCCCGCGACCCAGGGCGCCTGGACCAACCCCCGGCCGGTCTGGCACGGCGCCGCCATCCGGCTGGTCGAGGAGGACTGCGACCTGCTGCTGGCGACCGCCGCCGCGCAACGGGCCGCCGTCGCGCTGGCAGCCGCACCGGCCGCGAGAGCGGCGCCGCTGACCAAGGGGCCGCCCCGCGCACGCCCCGCTCCCGGCGCGGGCAGACGACGGCGCGCTGCCTCGACCACAGCCGTGCCGCCCGCGTCGGCGAGAGCGCCGCCGACGATCTCCCGCCCCTCCGACGCCCTCTTCGAGACAGCCGTCCAGCTGCGTGACTTCCGCACCGGCACGCCCGCCGCCACCGCCGACGCCTCCAACACCGGGGTCCCCACCCCCGGCCGCCAGCTGACGGAGGCGAGCACCCGCGCCTTCCTCGTCGATCGCCAGCTGGCCGCGCTCGGCTTCCGCGACTTCGAGGACGTCGACCACGGTGCCGCGGTGCCCTCGGGCGACGTTCCCGACTACGTCCTGCGCGCGAACGGCGCTCCCGTGATGGCGGTCGAGGCGAGACGGCTCGGCCACGCCCTCGGCCCGCGCGAGGCGAGCCAGCTCGTGAAGTACTGCTCGGTGCTCGGCCTGCGCTGGGGCCTGTTGACCGACGGTCGCCTGCTGCAGGTCTACGACGCGCCGCTCACGGGCGTGGCGCCGGACCAGCGGCTCATCGTGGAGGTCGACCTCGACGACTGGCGCGACCGCGACGACTTCGACCGCCGCGTCTGGCCGCGCGCCGCGATGCTGACGAAGGCGGCGCTCCACGAGGGTGGCGCGCTCGAGCGCTGGGCAGCGCGCGAGCGGATCCGTGCGCTGCTGTCGGACCGCGGGTCGAGAACGATCCGCGCGCTCCAGCGGGAGCTGCGGGCGGAGAAGGTGCTGCTCGACGCCGAGGCGCTCGTCGCGCTCACGACCGAGCTGATCGCATGAGCACGATCGAGCGGCGCGGACGGCGGCGCCCGCAGAAAGCGCTTCACCTCACCGTCGGCGTGACCGATAGTGGGCTCATGAAGACACTCTTCCGCGTCCTCCCCATCGCGGCGCTGCTCGCCGCGCTCTTCCTGCTGCCGGCCGGCAGCGCCCCGGCCGCCTCGTCCTCGACGTGCTCCTCGACGTTCCAGGTCCTCCACAACGACCACATCGGGAACATGTCGCTGCCCGCCGGCGCCTACACGGTGACGGTCAGCGGCAGCCTCAGCTGCTCGTCGGCGAGCACCCTCTTCGCCTCGTTCCTGCAGGACTACGACGGCAACCTCGCCTACCCGTGGCATGCCAACAACGCGAAGCTCAGCTTCACGAGCGGCAACGGCCCGACCGGCTTCTCGGTCAAGCGCGCGTCGTTCCCGGCGCCCCCGTCGACGCCCGCCACTCCGGCCAACCCGGTCGCCTGCCCGGCCGTGTTCAGCAACCTGCAGAACGACCACATCGGCACCGCGCAGTACCCGAAGGGCAGCTACCGCCTCTCGCTCACCAGCGGCGGGTTCACCTGCCTCCAGGCCTCGCAGCTGTTCGCGATCTTCCTCGACAGCCCGATCGACAACCTGCCGTCGCCGTGGTCGACCGCGACGATCAGCTCGAACCCGGCCACGACGCGCTTCGCCAACCTCTCGAACGGGGTCGGCTTCCAGACCACGTTCATCAGCTCCAGCACCGGTGGCGGCGGCCACTACCCGAACGACGGAACGCTCTGCCCGTCGAGCTTCCAGGTCCTGCACAACGACCACATCGGCAGCCTCTACATCCCGGCCGGCGCGTACGACCTGATCGACCTGGCGGGCTCCTCGCTGAGCTGCTCGCAGGCGTCGCAGGCGTTCACGAACCTGCTCAACTACCCGAACGACAGACTCCCCTCCGGGTGGGTGCTGAATCCGTCCACGGCCACGTTCACGCGCGGCTACAACTCGCCCAACGGCTTCCGCATCAAGCCGACCAGCGGCACGATCTAGCCGCCCGCGCGCCCACCGCCGCCCGCCAGCGCCGCCCGCGGTCGTCCCTTGTCGGGACCGCCGCGGGCGGGGTAGGCTCGGCGCCATGGAGGGCCTGATGATGGACGTGCCGCTGCTGGTCCGTCACATCGCGCAGCGCGCCGAGCAGGTGTTCCCCGAGCGTGAGCTGGTCAGCCGCACGCAGGAGGGGATCGAGCGCTCAACCTATGCCCGCGTCGTCGAGCGCGCCCGGCGCCTCGCGAGCGCGCTGACGCAGCTCGGGATCGGCCCGGGCGACCGCGTCGCGACCTTCGGCTGGAACTCGCTGCGCCACTTCGAGCTGTACCTCGCGGTGCCGAGCATGGGCGCCGTGCTGCACACGCTCAACATCCGCCTCTTCGAGGACGACCTGCGCTATGTCGCCGCGCACGCGGAGGACCGGATCGTCTTCCTCGACGCGTCGCTCGCCGAGACGATGCCGCACCTGGAGGGGATCGAGCACGAGGTCCTGATGCCCGACGGACCGGGCGAGCGGCCCGGCGCGCTCGACTACGAGGAGCTGATCGCGAGCGGCGATCCGGCGTTCCCCTTCCCCGCTCTCGACGAGCGCAGCGCCGCCGCGATGTGTTACACGAGCGGGACGACCGGGCGGCCGAAGGGCGTCGTCTACTCGCACCGCTCGACGCTGCTGCACGCGCTCGGGATCGCGCTGCCCGACGCGATGGGCCTGCGCGAGCGCGACTCGGTGATGCCGGTCGTGCCGATGTTCCACGCGAACGCGTGGGGGTTGCCGTACGGGGCGGCGCTCGTCGGCGCCCGCCAGGTCTTCCCCGGCCCGCAGATGACCCCGGCGGCGATCGCGGGGCTGATCGAGCAGGAGCACGTCACCTTCACCGCCGGCGTGCCGACGATCTGGCAGGGACTGCTGCAGCTCGGCGACGACGCGCCCTCGCTCGCGAGCCTGCGCGAGATCGTCTGCGGCGGCTCGGCCGTGCCGGAGACGCTGCTGCGGGGATTCGACGCGCGCTTCGGCGTCCCGATCGTGCAGGCGTGGGGGATGACCGAGACGAGCCCGCTCGCGTCGGCCAGCCGGCTGCCGGACGACGAGCGCGGGCGCGATCCCGAGAGCGACGAGGCCTACGCGCTGCGTGCGACGCAGGGTCACGTCCAGCCGCTGGTCGACTTCCGCGTCGACGCCGAGGCCGGCGGCGAGCTGCTCGTGCGCGGACCGTTCGTCGCCGCGCGCTACTACGGCGACGAGGGTGACGACGAGCGCTTCACCGAGGACGGCTGGCTGCGGACCGGCGACGTCGTCGAGCTGCGCGACGGCAGCTACCTGAAGCTGGTCGACCGCACGAAGGATCTCGTCAAGTCGGGCGGCGAGTGGATCTCGTCGGTCGAGCTGGAGGGCACGATCATGGGCCATCCCGAGGTGATCGAGGCGGCGGTCGTGGCGGTCGCCGACGAGCGCTGGGGCGAGCGGCCGTGCGCGTGCGTCGTGCGGACGAAGGGCTCCGAGCTGGACGCCGACGGGATCCGCGCATTCCTCGCCGAGCGGGTCGCGAGATGGTGGCTGCCCGAGCGCGTCGAGTTCATCGACGAGGTGCCGAAGACGTCGGTCGGGAAGTTCGACAAGAAGGCGCTGCGGCGGCGCTTCGCCTAGAAATGCGAAGGGACGCCTCGTCCCGGGGCGTCCCTTCGCGCGTCCTTGCCCTCCATCGCAGGCATCCGAGCCTGCCAGGCACCCTCCTTATCGACGCGGTCCGGCCGAACTGCCCCGATCACGTGCGCGACCTGGACGGACGTTGGAGGAGGCGACGGGCGACGGTGCGTCAGAGGTGGAGCGTGCCGTCGATCAGGACGACGACGTCGCCCGCGACGCGCACGCGCTCGCCGTCGAGCGATGCCTCGAGCCGGCTCGGGCGCCCCATCTCGATCCCCTGGTCGATCACGACGCGGGAGCAGTCCGCGCGAGCGGCGAGGTAGGCGCACAGCGGCCCGGCGGCGGAGCCGGTCGCGGGGTCCTCCCCGATGTCCTCGCTGAAGGGGAAGGAGCGGGCGTGGGCGCGACCAGCGGCGGGATCGCAGGCGGCGGCGTAGAGCGTGATCGCGCCGAGTGGAGTGAGGAGCGCGTCGAGCGCGGCCCAGTCGGGGCGGATGCGGGCGACGGCGTCGTCGTCGCGCAGCGGGACGATCAGCTGCGGCGTGCCGGTCGAGACGACCTGCGGGGGCAGGGTGGGATCGGCGTCGGCGGGGTCGAGGCCGATCGCCGCGAGAGCGGGCGCGCGGTCGACCTCGGGGCCGAGGACGGCGGGCTCCTGGAGCATCGAGGCGGTCGCGCGCTGACCGTCGAGTTGCACCTCGATCGGCTGGAGGCCGGCGCCCGTCTGCTGGACGAAGCTGGAGGAGCCCTGCGTGCCGGCCGCATGGGCGACCGCGACGGCCGTGCCGAGCGAGGGATGGCCGGCGAAGGGCAGCTCGCGGGCGACGGTCCAGATGCGGTTGCGGTAGTCGGCGCCGGCGGCGGCCGCCGCGGCGGTCGGGGTCTGGACGAAGGTCGTCTCCGAGAGGCGCGTCTCGCGGGCAAAGGCGAGCATCGCGGCGTCGTCGAGGGCGTCGGCGGCGTGGACGACGGCGAGCCCGTTGCCCTCCAGGGGCGTGGAGGTGAAGACGTCGAGGAGCGTGTAGCGGAAGGCCGGCACGGCGCGGCGGATGGTCAGCCGTCGAAGTCGAAGTCGCGCGGAGGGCGCTGCTCGAACCAGAGGCGGTCGTGCTCGGGGGTCTCCTGGAGGAAGTCGGGGGTCTCCTCCAGAACGTCCTCGTCCGCTGCGGGCCCGGCATCCGGCGTCGCGGAGCGCGGCGGCGCGTCGTCGTCAGCGTCGTCGATGCGGTGCTCGGTCGTCGGCTCGTCGGCCGGCGCGGGACGCTTGCGCGGAGGCACGGGCCGCCCCGTGTCACGCGGGAGCCCGGTGGCGGCGTCGAACGAGCGGGTCGGCGGCTCAGGATCGCTCTCCCAGGTGTCCCGGACGGGAGCATCCGCGTCGTCCGGGGCGCGACGGCGGACGGGAGCCTCGTGAGGCTCGGCACGGGGATCCTCGTCCTCGCGGACGGGAGCCGCCTCGGAGGCGTAGCCGGAGGGCTCGAGGCGCTCGTCGGGAGCGAGACCCGGCTCGTCGTCGTGGTGCGTCTCCGCGAGGTCGTCAGCGGGAGACGATGTCGCCACCGGCTCGCGTCGGACCGGGCCGAGCGCCTCCTGCTCCGCGCGCGCGACCTCAGTCGGGTCGGCACCGCGGCGGCGCTGCAGCTCCAAGTGCTCGCGGATCGCGTCGTCCAGCAAACCCATGCCGCTCCAATGCTACTCGGGACGCCCCCGGAGGTGCCGCTCCCGCGCCGCGGCGGCGATCCCGCCCACCTCACCCGCCCAGCACGCGCACGATGGCGAATCGTGGTTAGACTAGGAGACCCTTGGGGCTATAGCTCAGCTGGGAGAGCGCCTGGATCGCACCCAGGAGGTCGTCGGTTCGAGCCCGACTAGCTCCACCTCCACGAAACCCCTGCTACCACAGGGGTTTCGTCGTTTCGGAGACGACGGATTCCAGCTTCGGAAGCGGCGGCGCGTGGTTTGCGCGATCGGTTGTGGCAGCAGCTGCAGCTGCTGGACGGGGTCGGCTGGCGCGAGAGATCGCCAGAACTGGCCGCGATCCGCAATCACCTCACAGGGGTCGATTCGGTGTCTTCGCGAGTCCGCCGTGATGATGGCGCACGTGCGCGCAGGGAGGGTGTGGGCGCGGCCGATCGTCGTGAGCGAGGATCAGATCGGTGATGTTCGCGGGATGTTCCGCGCCGAGGTCGAACGCACGGAGACGGTGCTCGAGATCAGACGATCCGCCCGGGACGAGGAACAGGCGCTCGCGGAGCGGCGTCACGACGACGCGCGGCAGATGTGGGCGGACGCTGATCCCGATCGCACCCACGGAGTCGAAGGATGGGAGGGCACTGAATTCCCACTAACGGGCTCGTTCACCGCGATCTCCCGAGCGTTCACGCATCTGACGCTGCGGATCTGCGGCCAGTTCCGCTGCGTGGCTGAAGTCGCCGATGTGGATCGACCGCGCGTCGGTGCTGCGCTGGACACGGTCGAGGTCGCGGTCGCCGTGGTCGATCGGATCGTGCAGGGCGCCCCCGGACCGCGACCACCCCCGCGACGACGGCCGCCCCGGCGAGGATGGCACGCCGGACCGCGACGGCGGCGGCGACGAGCCGCAATCCGGCGGGAGCGCCGCTGCGGGCCCGCCCGAGCCGGCGCAGCACGACGAGGGCGGCCGGCAGCGATGACCCCCGCGCTGACGATCACGGCCGGTGAGCCCGAGGTGGCGCACGGGGCGGTGATCGCCGACTCCTTAGAGGTGCAGAACGCCGCCGAGACGCAGGGCGCCGTCTTCCGGGAGCTGCGGAACGTTCTCGCCGGCATGCGCCGAGACCGCTGGGAGCCGCCACCGAAACGTCGCAGCACCCAACCGGAGCCCAAGCCTTCCCCGACCGGTTCGCCGTGCTTCTCGGCGGCTGGCTGTTCGGCCGGGTGCTGGGGCGAAGCGCCGGGGCGGTCCTGGCACTGGTCGAAGCACCTGATCAGTGCGGCCGTCAGCGGCGGAGTGCAGCCCTTCGCCACGACTGCTCAGACACGCTGCCCAGCAGTCGCCTAGGATCTCCGCGGTCCTCGACCGACAGTCGTGCGCTCGCATGCGGCGTCGATCCCGCGACCCTGATGAAGCAGCCGCGGCCCAGCGTCGTCGTCCACGAAGCGTCGACCGTCCCGGCGGCGGCGAGACCCACCTGAGAGGTCTCTAACAATTAGATAAACTCCTCGCGTCAGCTAAGACTTGAAACGTTCTCGTTTCTAGCTATATGCTGTCTTAGCCTTAGCGACGCCAGAGGTAGCAATCTTTACGCATTAGCAACCAGCAAAAGGAGGCGCCAAATGGTTCTTCGCAGGGTGCTCGCACGACTCGTCGCGGCGGCTTCATTGGCCGCGACCGTTTCGGTTCTCGCGGCGTCTGGCGCGAGCGCGTCCACGCATCAGTACTGTGGGGTTGGAGTCAATCCGTACGCTGACTGTCTGTACAGCCTTGACGCCCCCTCTAGCTTGTGGGACAACGCAGCAAACTATACGGGAGTTCCTGCGATCAGCGTGTGCGAGAAAGTTCTCACGAACGCGGGCCAGATTAGCCGCCGCTGCGCCGCTGGCTACCGCGACTCCGCCAGTGACCTGGACCCTTACGCGGGCGTTGCGATGGAAGGGTTCGTTGGTAACAATTCGGGATACGTGCACACAATCTACGGCATAGGTTACGACTACAACTAGCGGCGACAAGTAGCTTTCTAAGACAGCGAGAGGGTCTGAGATGACAAGAAGAAAGTGGCTCGTAGCGGCTGTGATAACCGTCGTACTCGCCGGTGTCAGTACCGGAGTGACCGTGGCCGTGGGGTCGCATCACGCCGTACGAGGCTCGGCCGCCGTGACAACGGACGTTGCCCCAGCGATCAAGACCTCGTTCAGCGTGTTTGCTGGAAAGGCAGTCGCGCTCCCAAGCCAGTTGTCGTACCAGCAGATCGCGAGCGATGGTGGCAATGTGGCCGCGGCGCGGGAGGCACGTACCTCGCCGACCGGCGGAACGGTATACGTCGTGCCGTCCTCGGACGGTCTCTGCCTCGCCAGCTCGAACGGTCTTGAGGATGGATGCTCAAGCGCGGCGGCCGCGACAAGCGGCGTGACCGCCTCCTCGATTGAGTGTGCGCCGAACCTTCCGAACAGCACACTCGAAGTGTACGGCACCGCTACAGATAGCGTGTCGTCGCTTAGCGTGAGACGCGACGACGGTTCCTCGGTTCCGCTCAGCATTACTGGCAATGTGTACGTGTACACAGCGCCCCTGAGCGCCCCACGGCCGCTTGCGCTGACGTGGGTCAACAGAGATGGCACCACCGGGAGTACGGACGCGACCGTCCCGA
>JAATFK010000351.1 GCA_015655225.1 Solirubrobacterales bacterium
ACCGAGCGCGGCACCGCGATCATCTCGGGCCGCTCGGACTCGACGATCAACCGTGGCGGCGTGCGGATGGGCACGGCCGAGATCTACCGCGCGATCCTCACGCTCGACGAGGTCCTCGACGCGCTCGTGGTCGACCTGCCGCTGCCGGGGACCGACGGCCGGATCGAGCTGTTCGTCGTGCTCGCCGACGGGGTCGTCCTCGACGACGCGCTGACCGCGCGGATCCGCTCCTGCCTGCGGAGTGAGTGCTCTCCGCGCCATGTTCCCGACGCGATCGAGCAGATCGCGGAGGTCCCGCGAACCCGCTCCGGAAAGGCGCTCGAGGTGCCCGTCAAGCGCGTCCTGATGGGCGTGGAGCCCGAGCGGGCGGCGAGTCGCGACGCACTCGCCAACCCGGAGGCGTTCGACTGGTTCGTCGCCCGCGCCGCTCAGCAGTCCCGATAGCGGCGAAAAGCGCCTCTCGGCGGGGCGCCGATGTTGGTAAGACTCTCATGAAGATGACGCGAATCGGGAATCCGTCCGAGGGGGCGGGCGAGCCTGCCCGGCGTGCGCGCCGGCGGATGCCGGCCGCCGAGCGTCGTCTCGTGATCCTCGACGCCGCGATCACGCTCTTCGCCTCCCGCGGCTACCACGCCACCTCGATGGAGGAGATCGCAGGCGCGGCGGGGATCTCGAAGGCGGTCGTCTACGACCACTTCTCCTCCAAGCAGGAGCTGTACACGCGCCTGCTGGAGCGGATCCGCGGCGACCTCGACGCCGTCGTCACCGCCTCCTCCGATCCCGGCGAGGAGCCGGGGCCAGCGCGCGTGCGGCTCGCGATCGACGCGTTCTTCGGCTACGTCGAGGCGCACCCGGACGCCTGCCGGCTGCTGTTCCTGGAGGTGCAGGGGACCGCCGAGGCGGCCGCGATCGTGCGCGAGCTGGAGCAGAAGGTGACCGCGACGCTGTCGGCGTCGCTGGGCGAGAACGCGCTGCTGTTCCGCGACCATCCGCAGCGCGAGCGGCAGCTGCGGATCCTCGCGGAGCTGCTGAAGTCCGCGATCCACGGGCTCGCGAGCTGGTGGTACCGCAACCCCGACGTCCCGCGCGCGGAGCTGGTCGACAGGACTGTCTGGCTCGTCTGGCCAGCGATCGAGAGCGCCGCCGGGGATCCGGCGACGGTCGCCTGAGGCGCGGGGCGCGGGGCGCGGCCCGGGCTGGGCTACCAGGCCTGGGCGCCGCCGCAGTGCGGGCAGGCGACGGAAGCGGACACGGCGGCGTCGAAGATGAAGCCGCAGTGGCAGTGGTAGCGAGCGGTGTCCTCGGGTCCACCCGCGCGTCGTTCGCGCTGCTGAGGCGGCGCGACGGGCGCCGGCGGTCCGCTCTCGGACTGCTTCGGCGCCAACGACTCACGGGTGACGCGAGCAACGCCGCGGGCGAGCCGGGAGCGTCTGGGGGTGCGTTGTCGAGTGGTCATGGTCATACCTGTTAACGGTGAAGTCGGCAGATGGTTTCGCCTCCATGAGCGGAAGTCCTCGCCCTGACACGTCCGTCGAGGCGGAACGAACCTTCCAGCTCGCCGGTGAGCTATCGTCTGCCGGGATGAACCCCAGTCGCAAGCGCCGGATCCGTCTCATCGTCGCCGCAACGGCAGCTGTCTTCCTCGCCAGCGCGCTGATCTACACCAGCTTCAGCGCCGGCAGCGACGAGAAGACCGCGGGCCAGCTGTACGACAACGCGATCGTCGGCAAGCAGTACACGCTCGCCGGCACGGTCGCCACCGGCTCGGTCACCCAGGCCGCCAACGGCGTCCTCTGGTTCAGCGTGATCGACCCGCACCGCGACGTGAAGGTCCGCGTCCGCTACACCGGCATCGTGCCTGACCCGTTCCGCGAAGGCCGCGGCGTGCTGGTCCAGGTCACGAGACAGGCCGACGGCACGTACATCGGCGCGAAGGACTCGCTGACGACGAAGTGCCCCTCGAAGTACCAGGTCGCCGCACCGAGAGGGCCGTCGAAGTCGGCCGCCCCGAGCACGGCCGTGTCGAAGTCGACCTGATGGGCCAGGTCTGATGGCGACGTTCGGTCGTGCCCTCCTGATCGTCGCATTCGCGCTGGCGCTCTACGGAATCGGCGCATCGCTCTACGGAGCCATCAGAGGCAGACGGGCGTACGTCGACTCGGGCCGTCGCACGGTCTACGCGCTCGCCGCCGTCCTGACGGTCGCGTTCGTCGTGCTGGAGCGCGCGTTCCTCAACAACGACTTCTCCTTCAACGTCGTCGCGACCCACTCGAGCACGACGACGCCCGAGTTCTACAAGCTCGCCGCCGCCTGGTCCTCGCAGGAGGGCTCGCTCCTCCTCTGGGTCTGGCTGCTGTCGATCTGGTCGAGCCTCGCGCTCTACCTGACGCGCCGCCGCGTGCGTGAGATCGCGCCGTACGCGACCGCCGTCCTGCTCGGCTTCGGGGCCTTCTTCCTGATGCTGACGATCTTCTTCGCGAGCCCGTTCAAGACGCTCGCGAACCCGCCGACGGAGGGCACCGGCCTCGACGCGCTGCTGATGCACCCGTCGATGATGATCCACCCGCCGATGCTCTACTCGGGCTACACGCTGTGCGCGATCCCGTTCGCGTTCGCGATCGGCGCGCTGATCGCCCGCCAGGTGAACGTCGAGTGGATCCAGGTGACGCGCCGCTTCGCGCTCGCGTCGTGGATGTTCCTCGGAATCGGCATCGTCCTCGGCGCCCGCTGGTCCTACACGGAGCTCGGCTGGGGCGGCTACTGGGGCTGGGACGCGGTCGAGAACGCCGCGCTGCTGCCGTGGCTGACCGGCACCGCGTTCCTGCACTCGCTGATGATCCAGGAGAAACGGGGGATGCTGAAGGTGTGGAATGTGTCGCTCGTGTGCGCCACCGGGACGCTGGCGATCATGGGCACGTTCCTCGTGCGCAGCGGCATCCTCAACTCGATCCACGCGTTTGGCGGGGCGACCCTCGGCGTGCCGTTC
>JAATFK010000561.1 GCA_015655225.1 Solirubrobacterales bacterium
GCCGCCGGCACCGGCGCCGGCGCGGCAGCGACGGGCGCCGGCGGCGGCCCGGTGACGGGGACGACGCTGGCGGCGCCGCCCAGGCCGCCGCCCCCGGGCACCGTCGCGCCGGTCGCGCCGCCCTCGGGCCGCATCGTCGGGAAGAGGATCACGTCGCGGATCGCGGCCGCGCCGGCCAGCAGCATCACGAGCCGGTCGAGGCCGATGCCGAGCCCGCCGGTCGGCGGCAGGCCGTACTCGAGGGCGCGGATGTAGTCGTCGTCGACGTCCTGCGCCTCCTCGTCGCCGGCGGCCTTCGCGGCCGCCTCCTTCTCGAAGCGGGCGCGCTGGTCGACGGGGTCGTTCAGCTCGCTGTAGGCGTTCGCCAGCTCGCGACCGCCGACGACCGCCTCGAAGCGCTCGACCAGCGCCTCGTCCTTGCGGTGGGTGCGGGCGAGCGGGGAGACCTCGCGCGGATAGTCGTAGACGAAGGTCGGCTCGACCAGTTGGCCCTCGCAGCGCTCGTCGTAGACCTCCGACATCAGCCGCCCCGCGCTCCAGTCGTCCTCGTACTCGATCCCGTAGCGGTCGCAGATCGCGCGCGCCTCGGCGGTCGGCATCGTCGGGTGCATGCGCGCGCCGTCGGCGTGCTCGGCGATCAGGTCGGCCATCGTGACGCGGCGCCAGGGCGGCGCCAGCTCCACGTCGCGGCCCTCCAGCTGGATCACGGTCGTCCCGTTGGCGGCGAGCGCCGCCTGCGAGCAGATCGTCTCGACCAGATCCATCATGTCGTGGTAGTCGCCGAGCGCCTGGTAGGCCTCCAGCAGCGTGAACTCGGGGTTGTGGCGGCGGTCGAGGCCCTCGTTGCGGAAGACGCGGCCGATCTCGAAGACACGCTCGAAGCCGCCGACGACGAGCCGCTTGAGCGGCAGCTCCAGCGCGATCCGCAGGTACATCTCGATGTCGAGCGCGTTGTGGTGCGTGATGAAGGGCCGCGCCGCGGCGCCGCCGGCGGAGGCGTCGAGCACGGGCGTCTCGACCTCGGTGAAGCCGCGCTCGGTCAGCACGCGCCGGACCGCCGCGATCGTCGCCGAGCGGATGTCGAAGGTCCGCCGCGTCTCCGGGTTGACGATCAGGTCGAGGTAGCGCTGGCGCAGCCGCGTGTCGACGTCGGTCAGGCCGCGATGTCTGTCGGGCAGCGCGCGCAGCGCCTTCGAGAGCAGCGTCAGCTCGGTCACGCGGACCGACAGCTCGCCGCTCTTGGAGCAGACGACGGTGCCGTGGACGCCGACCCAGTCGCCGCGGTCGAGCGCGGCGACGTCGGCGAACGCCTCCACTCCGAGGTCGGCGCGCGAGGCGAGCAGCTGGATCGTGCCGGTCTGGTCCTTCAGGTCGGCGAACTGGAGGCCGCCGTGGCGGCGCAGCAGCATCACGCGCCCGGCGATCCGGACGGCGGTGTCGGTCTCTCTGCCGGCGGGGACGTCGGCGAAGGCGCTGCGCACGTCGGCGACCGTGCGGTCGCGGTCGAACGTCGGGGGGTACGGGGCGATCCCGCGCTCGCGCAGGGCGTCGAGCTTGGCAAGGCGCCGATCGCGCTCGGCGGCCGCCACGTCGGTCGTCGTCTCGGGGGGCTGCTGCGATTCGTCGCTCACTGCCACGGGGGCATCATCGTGCAGATCGGGGGTCAAGGTCTATCCAGGTCGTGCCGAGTGTGAAGGAGTGCAGTTGCCTGGTGTATCGGATGGGGATGTCGAGAACATGAGCGCGGAAGTCACGACGGCGGAGGCACAGGAGAAGCAGAAGCTGCGCAAGCACTTCGGCCGCTTCGACATGTTCTTCTTCCTGATCTGCACGTTGGTGGGGCTCGACACGCTCGGCGCCGTCTCCTCCGTCGGCCCGCAGGCGTTCACCTGGCTGGCCGTCCTGGGGTTGTTCTTCTTCGTCCCGTACGCGCTGCTGACGGCCGAGCTGGGCTCGTCGTTCCCCGCCGAGGGCGGCGCGTACATCTGGGTCAGACTCGCGTTCGGGCGCCTCGCGGCGGCCGTCACCTCGGTCTTCTACTGGCTCTCGAACCCGATCTGGCTCGGCGGCTCGCTGACGATCCTCGCGATGACGACGTTCTCGGAGTTCTTCGTCAACCTCGACCACCACAGCGACCTCTGGAAGTACCTGTTCGGGATCGCGTTCGTGTGGTTCGCCGTCTGGTCCTCGATCCTCTCGTTCGGGATCGGCAAGTGGGTCTCGACGATCGGCGGCTGGGTGCGGATCGTCCTGCTCGGCTTCTTCACCGTCTCGGTCGTCGTCTACGCCGTCGACCACGGCGTGCACGGCGTCGGCGCGTCCGGCTTCTCCCCCACCTGGGGCGTCTTCGCGGCGGCCGTCCCGGTGCTGCTGTTCAACTACGTCGGCTTCGAGCTGCCGAGCGCCGCCGGCGACGAGATGAAGGACGCCAAGCGCGACGTGCCGGTGACGGTCACGCGCGCCGCGATCGGCGCGCTGCTGCTCTACGGCCTCCCGATCCTCGCGATCCTGCTGGTGCTGCCGCAGGCGCAGGTGACGAGCGTCGGCGGCTTCATCGACGCGATGAAGACCGTCTTCACGGTCTACGGCGGCCACGTCGACCTGGGCGCCGACGGCACCGTGACGGCGACGCTCACCGGCGTCGGGCGCGTGCTCGGCGACTTCGCGGCGGTCGGCTTCATGCTCGCGCTCGCCTCCAGCGCGACGACCTGGATGATGGGCGCCGACCGGGCGCAGGCGGTCGCCGGCTTCGACGGCGCCGCGCCCCGCTGGCTCGGCACCTTCTCCGAGCGCTGGGGGACGCCGATCGCCGTCAACCTGACCTCCGGCGCGGTCGCGACCGCCGTGATGGTGCTCGCGCTCGCGCTCTCCGACGGCGACGGCGCGAAGTACTTCGGCGCCGTTCTCGGGCTCGCGATCTCGACCACCACGATCTCCTACCTGCTCGTCTTCCCCGCGCTCGTGCGGCTGCGCCACACGCTCCCCGACGTGCCGCGGCCCTACCGCGTGCCGTTCGGGATGGCGGGCGCCTGGGTCGTCTCGATCCTGACGACCGCCTGGGCGGTCTTCGCGGTCGCGGGGCTGATCTACCCCGGCCTCGGCACCGCGCACCCCGACAGCGCCCTGCCGAGAGGCTTCGAGCGGCTCGACTTCGAGCTGACGCAGATCGTCCCGCTCGTCCTGCTCGTCGTGCTCGGGCTGGCGTTCTACGCAGCCGGGCGCTCGACCCGCGAGCAGGTCGTCGCGGTCGAGGCCGACGGCGCGCTTCCGCTGGCCGCCCCGGCGAGCTAGGAGAGCGCCGGCTCGGCGTCGCTCGCCCCCGCGGGGCCGGGCGCGCCGGGCGCCGGCGGCGCGTCCCCCTGGGCGCTCGCGAGCACGACGACGCCGCCGATCATGATCGCGAGCGCGGCGAGCGAGCCGATCGCGCCGAGCGCCGTCTCGTGCAGCCGCTCGTGGAGCGCGAAGATGCCGAGCAGGACGCTCGTGATCGGGTCGAGCGCCATCTGCGTCGCGACCGCCGCGCCGAGCGCGCCCGACTGCAGCGAGGCCTGGCTGAGCGTCATGCTGACCCAGCCGACCGCGACGAGCGCGTAGACGTGCCAGTCGGCGACGACGTGGACGATGCCGTGGTCGAGCCGCTCGCCGACGGTCTTCGTCAGCAGCGCGCTGAGGCCGAAGAGGACGCCGGTCGCGATCCCGATCAGCGCGCCGCGCTGGCCCGCCGGCCGCCCCCGCGCGCCCAGCACGAGCAGCCCGCTGACGAGGGCGCAGACGCCGATCGCGACGATCCACGCGCGCGTCGTCGGGTCGGTGCGGCCGCCGCCGGGGTCGCTCACGATCAGGAAGGCGATCAGGCCGCCGGTGACCGCGACCGCCGCCGCCAGCTCGCGGCGGCCGGGGCGCGCGCCGCCGAGCCAGGCGTTGAACGGCAGCGCGAAGACGACGCTCGTCGCGATCAGCGGCTGGACCAGCACGAGCCTCCCGATCCGCAGCGCGAGGAACTGCAGGATGAAGCCGGCGCCGTCGGCCGCGATCCCGGCGAGCCAGCGCGGTCTGCGCGCGAGCGACAGCAGGAAGCCGGCTCTCAGCGCGTCCTCGTCGGAGGACTGCTCCGCGACCTGCTGCTGGAGAACCGTGCCGAGCGCGAACACGAGCGCCGCGCCGAGTGCCAGGACGACCGCCACGGGCGGACCCTAGCGAACGTCGTGGGCGTCGCCGAGGCCCGCGAGCAGCGTCGGGGCCGGCTCGGCGGGCGTCGCTCTGCCGCTCGCGAGCACCGCGATCCCGCCGATCATGACGGCGAGCGCGACCGCTTCGCCGGCGATCTGCGCGGGACCGGTCCGCAGCCCCTCGTCGAGCGCGAGCGCGCCGAGCAGGACGCTCGCGACCGAGTCGACCGCCAGCATCGTCGCGACCGCGGGGGCGAGCGCGCCGGTCTGCAGCGACGCCTGGCTGAGCGTCAGCGAGACCCAGCCGACGAGCACGAGCGCGTAGACGTGCCAGTCGCCCAGCACGTGCAGGAGCCCGCCGTCGAGGCGGTCGACGGTCGTCTTCGTCAGCAGCGCGCTGAGGCCGAAGAGGACGCCGGTCGCGATCCCCAGCAGCGCGGCGCGGCGCCGGGGCTCCTTGCCGTGCGCCGCGAGGACGAGGAGACCGCTGACGAGCGTGCAGCCGGCGCCGGCCGCGATCCAGGCGACCGCATGGGCGTCGGAGCGGCCCTCGCCCGGCTGGCTCACCAGCAGGAAGGCGGCGAGCCCGGCCGTGACCGCGAGCGCGGCGCTCAGCTCCCGTCCGCCCGCGCGCGTGCCGCGCAGCCGCGCGCCGAGCGGCAGCGCGAAGACGACGCTCGTGACGAGCACCGGCTGCACGACCACGAGCCGGCCGATCGCGAGCGCCCAGGCCTGAAAGCCGAAGCCGGCGCCGTCGGCGGCGATCCCGGCGAGCCACAGCGGTCTGCGCGCGAGGCGCAGGAGAAAGCCGGCGCGCAGGGCCTCCTCGGCGCCGGCCTGCTCGGCGACGCGTTGCTGCAGGACGGTCCCGAGCGCGAACGCCAGGGCCGCCGCGAGAGCCAGGACCACGTCCACGCCCGGACCCTACCGCGCTGGGCCGGCAGCGAACCGGCGCGGAGGCGGGTCGCGCGGCCAGCCATCACCCTCGACTCGACCGTGAGACTAGGCCGACTCGCTGGCCGCCCAGCCGCTCCAGCGCGCGACGTCCACGGCCAGGACCTCGCCGCGCGCCTCCTGCTGCGGATAGCGGGCGCGCAGCAGCGCGACCGCAGTCACCGCCTCAGCTTCGGCGGGGTGCAGGACGCGGCCCTCCCCATCGGCGCGGACCCACCAGAGGCGGCTCCAGTCCTCGTCGTAGTGATCGGCGAGCAGTGCGATCGCCGCGTGTGCGCGCACGTTGTCGAGTCGGCGCAGCGCCGGGGAGCGCTTGGGCTTCGCGTCCACGACGCTGTAGACGGTCTCCCCCGCGAGGGCGAAGACGACCGGGACGAGGTGCGGGCGGCCGTCGGGGTCGACGGTCGCGAGGCGGGCGACGCGCGCCGCCGCGAAGCGGGCGCGCGCCTCCCCGGCGGTCACTCGCCGTGCAGCTCCGCGATCGCTCTCTCCCACGCCTCGAAGCCCTGCTCCAGCGGGCCGAAGCCGGCCGAGGGCAGCCAGCGGACGACGCGGCGGATGCCGGCGCGCTGGAAGGTCTCCAGCACGGCGGGGTCGGCGGGGACGCCGATCACCCCCACCTCGATCGGCCGCTCAGCGCGGGCGCGCAGCTCCTCGACGCGGTCGAGCAGGCCCTCGCCGCGCTCGTAGTTGGGGAACCAGGCGTCGCCGAAGGCGAGCACGCGGTCGAGCACGGTCGGGCCGTTGCCGCCGACGAGCACCGGCGGATGGGGCCGCTGCGCCGGCTTCGGCCACTGCCAGATGCGGTCGAAGTCGACGTGCTGGCCGTGGTAGGAGGCCTCGTCCTGCGTCCAGATCGCCTTCATCGCCTCGATCCGCTCCTGGAAGAGCGCCATGCGGGTGCGGGGGTCGGTCCCGTGGTTCGCCATCTCCTCGCGGTTCCACCCGGCGCCGACGCCGAACTCGAAGCGGCCGCCGGAGAGATGGTCGAGGCTCGCGACCTCTCTGGCGGTGTGGATCGGGTCACGCTGGATCACGAGGCAGATGCCGCTGCCGACCCGCAGCGTCGAGGTCGCGGTGGCGGCGGCCGTCAGCGCCACGAACAGGTCGTAGGTGTGCACGTACTTGCGGGGCAGCGCCGCCCCACCCGGGTAGGGGCTCTCGCGGCTCGCCGGGATGTGGCTGTGCTCGGCGAAGAAGAGCGACTCGTGGCCGCGCTCCTCCGCGAGGCGGGCGACCGTGCCGGGGCCGACCGCGTCGTGCGTGGGGAAGTATCCGATGCCGAAGTCCATGCGGGCGATTCTAGGGCGCCCGCCCGGGCCCGCCGGGCCGGCACGCTAGCTTGGTGGGATGCGCGCGCGTCTGCGGCAGCCTCCCCTCCGGATCGCGCTGGTCGCCGCGGCCGTCGTCCTGGCGATCGACACCGCGACGAAGCTCGCGGCCGTCCACTTCCTCCAGAACCGCGCGCCGGTCTCCGCGCTCGGCGGCGAGGTCCACCTGCGGCTGCTGCGCAACCAGGGCGGCCCGACCGGGATCCTCGAGCACCACCCGGAGGTCGTCTCGATCGGGACGCTCGTCGCCGTGCTCGCGATGGTCGTCTGCCTGCGGCTCGTCCGCACGCCGCTCGCGGGGCTCGCGCTCGGGCTGCTGCTGGGCGCCGGCACCGGCAACCTGCTCGACCGCCTGCTGCGGGCGCCGGGGCCGTTCCGCGGCGGCGTCGTCGACTGGCTGCAGCCGCCGTGGACCTCGAACGGCGTGATGAACTTCGCCGACCTGATGATCAACGTCGGGATCGTGCTCGGCGTCGTCGCGATGCTGACGGCGCCGCGGCCGGCGCCGGCGACGCCCGCCTCGGCGACCAGCTCCTGAGGCGGGAGACCGCGCGGCGTACCAGCCGTTCACGCGTCCTTCACTCCGGCGTCAACCCACCACGACAGGATGGCCTCGCCGCTGCCGGGAGATCGGCACGGCGCATCGTCCCGCTTCGTCCCGTTCCATCCCGTTCCATCCCTCCGGAGGCTCCCTTGTCCTCGACGTTCCGTCGCGCCGCGATGCCCATCGCGGTCGCCACCGCGTTGGCCGCGCTCCCGTCCGTGCTGTCGGTGCCGATCGCGCAGGCCGACGCCGCGCCCTCCACGCCGCAGCTCGTCAGTCAGTCGACCTGGCTCGGCGCCCAGCCGCTGGTCGGCGGCAGCATCTTCGAGCCCCCGATCGTCGAGGGCGGCTGGTCCGCCTTCTCCGCGATCGACGACAACCACTACTGGACGATCAGCGACCGCGGCCCGAACGGCCAGCCGACCGTCACGGTGAACGGCACCACCTCGACGCGGCGGACGTTCCTGACGCCGGGCTTCACCCCGACGATCTACAAGGTCGCGATCGACGGCGGCGGCGGACTGCACGTCGAGGCGCGCATCCCGCTGCACCTGAAGCAGGGCGCGACCGACCCGGCGCAGGCCTATCTGGCCGCGAACGCCGATCCCAGCAAGGGGATCGTCGCCGGTCCGCTGAACCAGATCACCGGCCTGTCGCAGATCGTCACGAGAGCGCAGGGCGCGTCGCTGCCCGCCAGCAGCGGCAGCTACACGGTCGCGAGAGCGCAGGACGAGGTCCCCTACGCCGCCGACGGCGTCACCGCCCTCCCCTCCGACCCGTACGGGCTCGACACCGAGGCGATCTCGGTCGACCCGCGCGACGGCAGCTTCTGGCTCGGCGACGAGTACCGCCCGTCGCTCGTGCACGTCGCCGCCAACGGCACGATCCTGAGCCGGATCGTCCCGCAGGGCGTGACGATCGCCGCCGACCCCAGCAACCCGACGGAGTTCCCGGCCGAGGACCCGAGCGTCGTCACGACGCAGGGCCTGCTGCCGCGCGCGTTCGCCTACCGCAGACAGAACCGGGGGATGGAGGGCGCGACGCTGACGAAGGACGGCAAGACGCTGTTCGGGATGCTGCAGTCGTCGATCGAGCCGCCCGCCGGCAGAGGCGACGCGCGCACGCTGCGGATCGTCCGCTTCGACGTCAGCGACCCGTCGAACCCGCGCCTGACGGGCGAGTTCGTCTACCGGCTCGAGACCCCGCGCCCCGGCACCGGCCTCGCGCAGACGGACATCTCGATCTCCGACATCTCGGCGCTCGACGCGAACCACCTGCTGGTCGACGAGCACGACAACGTCAGCGGCGACCCGGGCCAGGGCCAGAAGGACGTCTACGAGGCCGACCTCACGAACGCGACCGACATCTCCACCAGCGCCGCCGACAACGGCGAGAACCCGGAGCTGGAGGCGACGAACGCGGCCGGCGTCGTGCCGGTGGCCAAGACGCACGTGATCGACCTCACCTCGTTCGGCTACGACCACGACAAGCCGGAGGGGATCGGCCTCTTCCCGAACGGCGACCTCGGCGTGCAGGACGACAACGACTTCGGGTTCGAGCAGGACAACGACCCCGAGAACGCGACCGCGGCCGACCCGCCGTTCAAGGTCACCGCGAGCGGCCACACGACGCAGCTGTGGCGCTTCAGCCTCGGGACCGCGGTTCCAGGCGGACCGACCGGACCGGGCGGGCCGGGAACGCCCGGCGGCCCGGGAACGCCGAACGGTCCCGGTGACGGCGGCCACGGCTCGGCGCCCGGTCACGGCTCGAAGCCCGGCCACGGCTCCTCGCACGGCCACGGCGCGACGACCCACCACCGCGCGGCCCGCAAGGCGCCGACGAAGGTGACGCTGCGGGTCGGCTCGACCTCCCGCAAGCAGGTGCTGAAGGCCCGCGCGCTGACGCTGACGCTGAAGGTCCCGCAGAAGACCGCGCTGAAGCTCGGCGTGACGGCCAGCACCGGCCACACGACGACGAGCCTCGGCTCCGCGAAGACGACGCTGCGCGCCGGCTCGCACAAGCTGAACCTGAGACTCGGCGCCCGCCAGCAGACGCTGCTGAAGAGCCACGGCACGCTGACGCTGCGCTTCGAGGTCCACGCGACCGCGGCCAACCACCGCGCGACGACCCTCACCGCGCGGGTGAAGCTCAGCTAGCCAGCCGCTCGACAGCCACCGGAGACGCAAGGACCCTCGCCCTCGGCGGGGGTTCTTGCGTAGGCTCCGCCGATGCCCGACACCACCTGCCACATGTCGATCTCGCTCGACGGCTTCATCGCCGGGCCGGACCAGAGCCGGGAGCATCCGCTGGGGAAGCGTGGCCGAGAGGTCCATGGCTGGCACCTCGGCGACGAGCGCGCGAACGACGCCGACGCGACGGCGGCTGACTGGCTCATGCGACCGCGCGGGGCCTACGTCATGGGCCGCAACATGTTCGGGCCGATCCGCGGCGAATGGGATGGAGACTGGGACGGCTGGTGGGGTCCCGAGCCGCCCTACCACGCGCCGGTCTTCGTGCTCACCCACCACGCCC
>JAATFK010000167.1 GCA_015655225.1 Solirubrobacterales bacterium
CGCGTGAAGACGATCTCCGGGATGTGGCAGTTGGGGGAGACCTTCAGCAGGTAGCGGACCGCCTCGCCGATGTCGGAGGGGCGGATCATCGCCTCGGCCGGGACGGCGCCCTTGACGAAGTCGGTCATCGCCGTGTCGACGAAGGCGGGGCAGAGCGCGGTCGACTTGATCCCGTCGGCGCTCAGCTCCTTGTTCATCGCCTCCGTGAAGCCGACGACCGCGGCCTTCGTCGCGGAGTAGACCGACAGCCACGCCTGGCCGCGTCTGCCGGAGATCGAGGAAGTGTTGACGACGAGCGCGCTGCCGTGCTCGGCGGCGGCGGCGCGCAGCAGCTCGACGCTCTCGCGGTAGGCGAGGACGATCGCGCGCAGGTTCACGTCGAGCTGCATGTCGAGCCGTCTCGTGACGATCTCGGCGACCGGCGCGCCGATTCCCACGCCTGCGTTGTTGACGAGCACGTCGAGGCGGCCGTAGCGCTCGCGGTGGGCGGCGACGACGGCTTGGACCGCCTCCTCCTCGGACATCGTGCCGGCCACGTCGAGGACCTCGTAGCCGTCGGCGCGCAGCCCCTCGGCGGCCTCCGCGAGCTTGTCCGGACGGCGGGCCGCGACGGTCAGCGCGTAGCCCTCCTCGCCGAGCATCCGGGCGATCGCCAGCCCGATCCCGCTCGATGCTCCCGTCACGATCGCCGCGCGCTGCGCCATGGCTCCACGTCCCTCTCCGGTCTCGGTGCAGATCGGGGCCATCAAATCACGCGACGGAGGTCGGCGAGCCGCCCGCGACCCCGCGGGCCGGGCATCTAGAGTGGCGCCGATGCGCCGCCGCCCGCTGACGCCCGAGCTGGTGATCGTCGCGCTCGTCGCGGTGCTGGCCGTCGCCGGGTTGGTGGGCGGGGGGAAGGGAGCCCGGCCCTCGGACGGCGGGACGCCGGCGGTGGCGAGCGCGACCGCACCCCGCCCGGCCGCCGCCGCATCGCCGTCGGCCACCGCGCGGGCGCCGTCGGCGACGGCCGCGCATCCCCCTGCGCCGGGCACCCGCACCTCCCGCGCCGCCGCCGCTCGCGCCCGCGCCCGCGAGGCGGCGACGATCTCCCCCGCCCACGTCGCGCTGGTCGAGCGCCGCGTCGAGAGACTGCGCGGCCTGAAGTACCTCCACCCGGTCCCGGTCGCGATCGTCTCCCCGGCGCAGACGCGACGGATCGTCGCCGCCGAGGACGCGCACGGCGGCGCCGCCGCGCGGGCGCGCCAGCGCGCCTCGGAGGAGACGCTGAAGCTGCTCGGCCTGCTGGCGCCCGGCGACGACCTCGACGCGATCACCGGCGACGTCTCGAGCCAGCAGGTCGCCGGCTTCTACGACCCGGAGCGCAAGCGGCTCGCGCTCGTGCGCGGCGCCGGGATCGACGACGTCACGCTCGCGCACGAGCTGACCCACGCGCTGGAGGACCAGCACTTCGGGCTGCGCCGCTTCGACGCGCGCGACGCCCCCGACGACGACGCGACCGACGCCGTCCAGGCGCTCCAGGAGGGCACCGCCACGTTGGTGATGACGCGCTACGCGGCCAGGTATCCGGAGGCCGCGCCGTCGCTCGCTGACGCGCTCCGCGAGCTGAACCAGTCGGCCGCCGGGACGCCGCTGCCGCCCTACGTGATGCACACGCTCCTCTTCCCCTACGAGAGCGGCGAGCAGTTCGCCGCCCGGCTCTACGCGACGAGCGGCGACTGGCGGCTCGTCAACCTCGCCGAGCACAGCCGCCCGCCGCGCACGACCGCCGAGATCGTCGATCCCGACCGCTGGCTGCGGGTGACGCAGCCCGCCGCCGTGACGCTGCCGGCGGTCGGGGCCGGCGGGCGGCGGCTGATCGCGTCGACCTTCGGGGAGGAGGACACGGAGGAGCTGCTGCGCGACGCCGTCGGGACCGGCGCGGCGGCGCGGATCGGCGGCTGGTGGCGCGGCGGCCGCTACGCGCTGTGGCGCACGGGCCCGCTGCCGGCGCGCGGCTGCGCGGCCCCGTGCGGGACGCGGGACGTGCTGGTGGTCGGCTGGCGGGTCGCCTCGCCAGCGCAGGCCTCGGCGCTGGCGACCGCGCTCGGGAGCTGGGCGCGGGTCACGCGTGGCGGAAGAGCGGGACCCGACGGGACGCTGCGGCTCCCACACGGCTCGACCGCGGCGATCCGCGCGCGGGGCACGTCGGTGCGGCTGGTGCTCGCGCAGAGCACCGGGCTTGCGCGGCAGCTGGCGGGCTGAGGCCGCGCGGCGTCAGGCGGGCGCGGTGACGGCGCGGTCGCGGCCGGCGGCCTTCGCCTCGTAGAGCGCGCGGTCGGCGCGCAGCAGCAGCTGGTCGGCGTGCTCGCGGCCGTCCCAGCGAGCGATGCCGGCGGAGCAGGTCGCGCCGAACGGGAGCGCCGCGCGGATGCGCTCGATCACCTGCTCGGCGCAGTCGACCGTCGCGGTCGGGAAGACGACGACGAACTCCTCGCCGCCGTAGCGCGCGATCAGGTCGTCCTCGCGGATCAGCGAGCCCCAGGCGAAGGAGGCCGCGCGCAGCAGCTCGTCGCCGGCCTGGTGGCCGTAGCGGTCGTTGTAGGCCTTGAAGGCGTCGAGGTCGATCATCGCGACGGTCGGGACGGTGTCGTGCCGGCGGGCGAAGGCGACCTCGCGGGTGAGCGCCTCGTCGAGCGCGCGACGGTTCGGCAGGCCGGTCAGCTGGTCGGTGCGGCTGAGCGTCTCCAGCTTCGCCAGCAGCTCGGTGCGATGGAGCGCGATCGCGACCTCGTCGGCGAGCATCGACAGCAGCCAGCCGGTGTGCTGGTCGAGCACGTCGCGCGGCTCGCGCCAGTAGACGACGAGGACGCCGCCGCGGTCGCCGTCGATCGAGACCGGCTGCACGACGGCGGAGGAGGCGCCGAGCTCGTCGGCGCGCCCGTGCGAGACGCGAGGGTCGTTGCGCAGGTCGGCGACGAACGTGGCCGCGTCGGTCGAGGAGGCCATGCGGGTGAGGGACTGCTCGGAGGGGGCGAGGCGCACTTCGCCGGCGGCGAGGCCCGGCACCGGGCCAGCGAAGCCGCCGTCGGGGGTGCGGAGGAGGAGCACGGCGCCGTCGGCCTTGGCGATCTCGATCGCGGCGGAGCAGGCCTCGTCACGGACCTGGTCGGCGTCGGTGCCGCGGGCGAGCCGGCGGGTCATCGAGCCGAGCATGCTGAGGGAGCGGGCTTCCTCCTCGCGACGGGCGAGGGCGACGCGCAGGTCGGCCTCGGCGGCGGTCGCGGCGGCGGTCTGACGGCGGAGCTCCAGCTCGTTGCTGACGGCCACGGCGAGGGTGCGGAGCGTGTCGAGCGTCTGGGCGCTCGGGTTGCGCGGTCTGGTGTCGGCGACGCAGAAGGCGCCGAGGGCGTAGCCGTCGGAGGTGAGGAGCGGGGCGCCGGCGTAGAAGCGCAGGCCGGCGGCGACCTGGGGGTTGTCGGCGAAGCGAGGGTCGAGGGTCGCGTCGGGGACGACCATGATGTCGTCCCGCTGGCTGATCGCGACGGCGCAGAAGGACTCGCCGCGCGGGTGGGCCTCGCCCTGGTCGAGGCCGCAGCCGGCCTTCGTCCACGAGCGCCGCTCGTCGATCAGGTTGATCGCGACGATCGGGAAGTCGAGCAGTTGGTTGCCGAGGGTGATCCAGCGCTCGAAGGCCTCCTCCGCGGGCGTGTCCAGGATCCCGTAGCGGTGCAGCGCGGCGATGCGCCCGGCCTCGTCCTCCGGGGAGCGGCGCGGCATCGACAGCAGCGGGGGAAGGGGGACGAGCGAAAGGAGGGCCTCGGTCATACGTGCGTCATCGGCATCCCGCGCCGAGAGCCTGAACTTCCGATGGGTCCTACGTGCCAGCTTGGGGCGTGCACGAGCTACCGTTTCGCTCTCGCATGTCTGAGATGAGAGAGCTGCCACCGTGGCTCGGCGCGGTCGCCGCCGACGGGGTCCTCGCCGACCTGTCGTTCTCGGCCTGCACCGACGGCCACTTCAGACTCGGCTTCGTCGAAGGGGCGCCGGAGCCCGACGAAGAGCCGTCCGCTCCCGACGAGGGGCAATACGGAATCGTGTACGTGCTGGACGCCGTCAGCGGCGAGACCGTCGTGGGGTTCGGCGTCGGCGAGCACGACAGTCCCGAGGAGGCCCTGCTGATCTTCGCCGACACGCTCCAGGAGATCTTCCTCGACATCCCCGGCGTTCTCACCAGCGTGAACCCAGAGTGCCCGGGACACGTGCACGCGGCGGTCGCGTCGATCGAGGACGACGGACTCTGGTGGGTCTGCCCGGAGAGCGAAGCGAAGATCGAGCGGTTGGGCGGTTACCACTACAGATGAGCCGATTAATGCCGTCGGCCGCGACCGGCATGATCGGGACGTGTCCTCGTGGTCTGACTTCGAGTCCGCGGCGCCCGAATTGGCGGCCGTCGTCCTCACGCGATTCGACGCCCACGTCCACAAGACGCTGGCGACCGTGCGGCGTGACGGAGCACCGCGGATCAGCGGCACCGAGACGCGACTGGTCGACGGCGACCTCTGGATCGGCTCGATGTGGCAGGCGCTGAAGGCCCAGGATCTCCAGCGCGACCCGCGCTTCGCCCTGCACAGCGGATCGGATGACCCACCCGCGTGGCCCGGCGACGCGAAGATCGCGGGCGTCGCGGAGGAGATCACCGACCCCGAGCGGGTCCTCGCGATCAACGGCGAAGCGGCCCAGGCGGGCCCGACCCACCTGTTCCGCCTGGACCTGCGGGAGGTCTCAACGGTCTCGCTCAACGCGGCCGGCACCGAGCTGGTGATCACGAGCTGGACGCCGGCGCGCGGCGTGCGGATCGTGGAGCGGGCCTGAATGCGCACGCGCCACGCAGGCCAAGTCATCATCTCGGTCGTTCGGGTTCAGAATGCGCTGAAGGTACCGAGCGGACGAGAGCATTGCGTCCGCAGTTCGTCAGCCTGCTCGCCGAGATCGGGCTCGGCGCGTGAGACGCAGTAGTTGTGATAGCCGGCAAGCCAGCGGTACTTCTCCTCGATCCCGGTGATTCCATCGAATCGCCGGAGTCCATCTTCGATCAAGCCAGCGTGCGTCGTGAGGATTCTGATCTCGGTATCAAGATCATCATTGCTGCGGAGAAGCTCAAGGTAGTCAACGAACACAACGTCCTCGTCGACGATGAGCAAGGCCGGTTCTCTCTCGTCGTCCTCCGTGGCACGCCGGATGGTCGCGATTGATGACTCGTCGAGGATGATCCTCGGGTAGCGCGCGCGGCTTCTCTCGAGCAGGACCGCTCGGTCCAGGGCCGGGCCATAGCGGAACTCCGCGTCGGCGTAGAACTGGTCGAAGGCGATTGCTCCTCGGGCGAAGACGCCTTCGAGGGTGAAGCCAAGCTGGAGGAATGCGACATCGTGGACGAGACGATGCAGGGCCTGAGACCCGCCGCCCTCCTCGGTCGCCGCATAGAACAGATTGAGGTTGTCAGAGAACCACGTCATCCGTTGAAAGCTGTCCTGCTGGTCGTTTTCGCCGATGAGATCTCGGGCCGTCACCACCGCCGCCTGGGTTTGGCGAAGGTGCTGAAGCACCTCGGTGTCGCCGCGCGGCCCGGCAGTCCCGAGCAGGTCGAGGAACAGCACCGCGCAGTCCGCGAGCGTCGCGGCACCGTCGTCGTCCTCATCATGAAAGACATCAATCGCTTCTGACATGGGAGTGATTCTGGTCGGCACCGAGCGGATCCGCGCCGCTTGCCGCAAGGCGCACCGAGCACGGCTCAACGATCGGCCCTCAAGCGCGAAACCCCCGCCGCGGCGAGGGTTTCGGCAGGTGGTCCAGCTTGGACTCGAACCAAGGACCCACGGATTATGAGTCCGCTGCTCTAACCAGCTGAGCTACTGGACCCTGCTCGCGCGACGCTACCAGAGCGGGAAGGGCTCGTGGACCGGTTGGTGGGCGAGTCGTGTGGGGAGCGGCCCCCGCTCCGCGAGGTGCGGGGGCCGGCCCACTGACGTCCGGACTCGTTGACCGAGAGAGAGGCCGGATGGGGAGTGTAGCCGGACCGAGACTGGTCGTGCCGTCCGGTCGTACGGCGTACGGTAGTGCGTAGGAGTACAGTTTCGAGGCGATACCAGGAGCACTTCGACGCCGATTCGCGCGCCTCGCTCCGCTGAAATCAGGAGAAACGGTGCTTGCTCATGCACGTAGGTAGATTCGCCAGCGGCTCGCGGAGACGCGCGACGCTGCTAGCTGGCCCCCTCGCCGTCGGCGTCGCTCTCGTCGTCGCCGGCTGTGGTGGCGGAAGCAGCGACACGACGACCGCCGCGAGCGCTCCGGCGACGACCCCGCCGGCCACCACGCCGGCGACCACGACCCCGACGACTGCCACCACGTCGACCACTCCCTCGACTGCTGCCGGCGCCGGCTGGACGCTCCCGAACGGCGACCTCGCCAACACGCGCAGCGTCGGGTCGCAGATCAACTCATCGAACGTCTCGCAGCTCGGCGTCGCCTGGACGGTGCCGATCAGAGGCAACGGCACGTTCGGCAACTACGCCACGACGCCGGTCGTCGTGGACGGCGTCGTCTACGTCCAGAACCTGACCTCTGACGTCGAGGCGATCGACTTCAGAACCGGCAGAGTCCTCTGGACGAGAGCCTACAACTCGCCCGACACCGGCCCGAACGGCGTCAACGTCGTCGACGGCAGAGTCTATGGCGCGACCGCGTCGAACGCCTTCGCTCTGAGCGCGAGAACGGGCGAGCAGCTGTGGAGCAGAAGACTGGTTCGCAACGGCAACGAGGGCATCGACATGGCCCCGGGCGTGAACAACGGAACCGTCTACGTCTCCACGGTGCCGGGCAACCCGAGAGCGTTCTACGCCGGCAACGGCC
>JAATFK010000214.1 GCA_015655225.1 Solirubrobacterales bacterium
CCGCGTCACGCGCCGTTCCTCGTCGCGAAGCTGTGGAGCTACTTCGTCGCGCAGCCGGCGAGCGCCGCGACGGTCCACCGCCTGGCCGCGCTGTACCGCAGCTCGGGCCTGCAGCTCAAGCCGGTCGTGCGCGCGATCCTCAGCCACCCGATGCTCTACCGCAAGCTCGACGAGCCCGACATGGTGAAGTGGCCGGTCGTCTACGTCGCCGGCGCGATGCGCACGAGCCGCACCTACGTGACCGACAGCTACCCGACCTGGCTGCTGCAGACGATGGGGCAGGAGCTGTTCAACCCGCCGTCGGTCGCGGGCTGGGACTGGGGCGCGGCGTGGCTCTCCTCGAACGCGATGCGCCAGCGCTTCGCGTTCGGCAACTACCTCGTGACGAACGGCCCGGCGAACGTGAAGAAGGGCAGCGTGAAGGTCGAGCTCGGCGCCAGACGCCACTACGAGCTGGCGCACGCGGCGGTCGGCTCCCCGGTCGTCTCGGCGCAGACCGAGCACGTCCTGACGCAGCTCGCCGCGCACTGGTTCCTCGACATCCCCGCCGCCTGGCGCGCGAAGGCCGGCTGGCGCGCCGAGTCGCTCCAGTTCACGCTCCGCCACCTGCTCGTCACCTGCCCCGAGAGCCAGCTCTGCTGATGGCGCGCTCGATCCACAAGGGCTGCGACGACTTCCGCCAGACGAGCGGCGCGGCGCGCGGGCGCTGGCTCGGCCAGGGCGCGACGAACATGAGCCGCCGGCAGGTGCTCGCCGCCGGGCTCGGCGCCTCCTTCGCGGTCTGGGCCGACCGCAGACTCGGCCTCGATCGCATCTTCGAGGCGGCGCAGGCCGAGGGTGCCGCCGCGCCGGGCGCGCCGGTGCTCGTCACGCTCTTCCTGCCGGGCGGCTGCGACCTGCTCGACACGCTCGTCCCGGTCGGCCAGTACGGCCGCTACGCGGACCTGCGGCCGGGCACGAGAGTGACCGACCCGCCGCTGCTGGGGACGACCGGCCTGGCCGTCAACCCGGCCCTGGCGGAAGGGTTGAACGGCGGCGTCAGAGGACTCTACGACGCCGGCAGAGTCGGCTTCCTGCCGGGGATCGACTACGCCAACCCCGACCTCTCGCACTTCCACTCGCGCCACTTCTGGGAGACCGGGCTGATCACCGAGGACGCCGCGCCCGGCTGGCTCGGCCGTTGGCTCGACCACCACGGCTCGACCACCAACCCGCTCCAGGGGCTGACGCTCGACTCGACCCTCTCGCCGGTGCTCGCGACCGCGCGGGCGCCGGTCGCGGCGCTCGACTCGCCGGACGACGTGGCGCTCCAGATCTGGCCGGTCAGCGGCCTGCAGCAGCGCCAGACGATGGCGGCGTGGGACCGGCTCGCCTCCCCGCACGGCAGCGGCGAGGGCCCGCGGGCCGCGTACGCCTCCGCGCGGCTCGCGAAGGAGGTCGCCGACCGGCTCGCCCCGTACGCGACGAAGAACAAGGTCGACCCGCTCGCGCCGAAGGTCGCCTACCCGGAGAACGACGACCTCGGCCAGCGGCTCTCGCGGCTGGCGGCGCTGATCGCGCAGCCGCTCGGCGTGCGCGTCGCGGCCGTCACCGCCGACGGCCAGTTCGACACCCACGACAGCCAGCCGGAGGACCTGACGAGAGGGCTCAGCTCGCTGTCGCAGTCGCTCGCCGCGTTCCAGGCCGACCTGGAGGCGCGCGGCGTCGCCGACCGCGTGATCACGCTCGTCTGGTCGGAGTTCGGCCGCCGCCCGCAGGGCAACGAGTCGAGCGGGACCGACCACGGCGCGGGCGGGATCGCGTGGGTGCAGGGCACGCGCGCCGCGCCGGGGATCCTGACCGACTACCCGAGCCTGACCGCCTTCGACCGCGAGGACAACTTCCGCGTCACGGTCGACTTCCGGACGATCTACGCCTCGCTGATCGAAGGCTGGCTGGGGACCGACGCGGCCGAGGTGATCCCGCACGCGGGCGCCTTCGGCCGCATCCCCCTCACGCGCTGACGGCCGCCTGCGCCGCCGGTCTGCCGCCGCCACCCTCGCCGCCACCGGCCGGCGGCCCATGGGCGACGAAGTCTCTCTGGCGGATCAGCAGCAGCGACAGCGCGCCGGTCACGAGCGCGAGCAGCGCCGTGATCAGCAGCAGCTCGTTGATCCCGGAGACGAACTCGCCGCGGTACGTCGGCGCGGTCGGCAGCGGCAGCCGCGTGTAGAAGATCGACCCGAGCGCGGCGATGGCGGTCGCGATCCCGACCTGGCGGAAGGTGCTGTTGATCCCCGACGCCATCCCCGCGAGGCGCGGCTCGACGACGCCGACGGCGGTCGACGCGAGCGGCGCGTTCACGAGCCCGCTGCCGAGGCCCGCGATCACGAAGCCGGGAATCATGTGCGTCCAGCTCGAGTCGACGCCGATCCCGCGCATCAGCAGCAGGCCGACGCCGACCAGCAGCAGTCCCGGCCCGATCAGCAGGCGCACCGGGACGTGCGCGGAGAGGCGGCCGGCGGGGATCGCGGTGATCAGCGTCGCGCCGGTGATCAGGAGCAGCCGGACGCCGGTCTGCAGGGCGGAGAAGTGCAGCAGCTCCTGGAGGTAGAGCACGAGGAACAGGAACATCGCGAACAGCGAGCCGTTCATCCCGAACGCCGCGATCGCGCCCCCGACGAACGTCGGCTTGCGGAACAGGCTGAGGTCGAACATCGGCTGTCTGGAGGCGCGCTCGATCAGCGGGAAGGCGATCAGCAGGACGACCGCGATGGCGAAGCAGACGAGCACGACGGTGCTGGTCCACCCGTCCTCGCTCGCGCGGATCAGGCCGTAGATCAGCGCGCCGAGCGCGAGCGTGAAGGTCGCGAAGCCGGGGAGGTCGAGCTTGCGCGCCTGCGGCGGTCTCGACTCCTGGACGTGGGTGAGGGTGATGTAGAGCGCGGCGATCCCGATCGGGATGTTGACGAAGAAGATCCAGCGCCAGCTGAGCCCGGTCGTCAGCAGGCCGCCGAGGATCGGGCCGAGCGCCGTGCTGATGCCGATCACGCCGCCCCAGACGCCGAACGCGGTGCCGCGCTCTCTGCCCTGGAAGGTCTGCGCGAGCAGCGCGAGCGAGGTCGAGAAGAGCGTCGCGCCGCCGACGCCCTGCGCCGCGCGCGAGAGGATCAGCATCAGCGGCGACTGCGCGAGGCCGCACAGCAGCGAGCCGAGCGTGAAGATCGTCAGGCCGATCGCGAACAGCCGGCGACGGCCGAAGAGGTCCGCGAGCGAGCCGGACGGGAGCATCAGGGAGGCGAGCGTCAGCGAGTAGGCGTCGACGATCCACTGGAGGTCGGAGAAGCTGGCGCCGAGGGCGTGCTGGACGTCGGGAAGGGCGACGTTCACGATCGTGAGGTCGAGCAGCAGCATGAACGTGCCGAGGCAGACCGCGACGAGCGTCAGCCACTTGTGAGAGGTCTGGTCGGTTGGCATGCGGAGCAGGCTAACACAAGATCTTGTGATCGCAAGGACTTGTTCACAAGGTCTTGTGCTCGTAATCGCTACGATTCCGCGATGGCAGCAGACGAGAGACCCACCGAGGACGATCGCGCGTGGGCCCACTGGCTCGGCCATCTGCTGTGGGAAGCGTCGTCACGGACGTCGGTGATGCTCGACAACGCGCTTGACGACACCCCGCTGACGCCCCCGTCGCTCGGGCTGCTCGACCGCGTCTCGACCGAGCCGGGGATCTCGATCGCCGACATCGCGCGGCGGCTGCCGACGAGCGCCCAGGACGTCAGCCAGAAGGCGGTCCGGCTCGAACGGCTCGGCTACCTCGAGCGCCGCCTCTCCGATCGCGGCCGCGGCGTCGCGCTGTTCGTGACCGCCGAGGGCGAGCGGGTGCGCTCGGAGGCGAACGTCCGCTTCGCGGCCTTCGAGGCGGAGCTGGCGGAGGCGCTCGGGACGGAGCGCTACCGGGCGCTCGTCGAGCTGCTCGACGAGGCGGTGCCGCTGCTGATGGCGTTCGAGTCCGAGCGCCGCGGGGGCCGCTGAGGCTCGTCGGGCCAGCGGCCGTGCGCGTCGTAGTAGTCGCGCGCGTCCTCCTCGGTGACGCGGTCGACGTCGCCGTCGACGCCCATCCGGTAGAGGATGTTGAGGAGGCTGACGCTGAGGCCGGCGCCGATCAGCCCGGCCGCGCCCTCCCAGCTCGACGGGTCGACCGCGACGAACACGATGCCGACGAGCACGATCAGGGCCGGCAGCCCGTAGCGGACGGCGCTGAGCGTCGTGAGGCGGTGGCGAGGTCTGGGACTGGTCTGCGTCTGGCTCATGTCTTGATGGTGACGCGCGCGCGGGGTGCCGGACAGGGGGGAGAACCCCACAGTCCTGGCCACCCGGCCAGTCGCCGGCCCGTCTCGGGTAGCCTTGGCGGAGCGCAATGGACCGTCAGCGAGAGCTTGGACGAGAGGAGCAGGTGATGGCGAGCGTCGAGCAGGCCCCGGCCGCCGAGCGGGGGCAGGAGTCGACCGGCATCCCGGTCGAGAACCCGGCGACCGGCGAGGTCATCGCGACGGTGCCGACGTTCGGCGTCGCCGACGTCAAGGAGCTGGTCGCGCGTGCCCGCGCGGCGCAGCCGTCGTGGGAGGCGCTCGGCTTCGAGGAGCGCGGCAGAGTCCTGCGGCGGGCGCAGAAGTGGGTCACCGACCACGCCGAGCTGATCATCACGACGATCGTCTCGGAGACCGGCAAGACGGTCGAGGATGCTCAGATGGCGGAGATCATGTATGCCGCCGGCGCGTTCGGCTTCTGGGCCAAGCAGGCGCCCGAGTACCTCGCCGACGAGC
>JAATFK010000328.1 GCA_015655225.1 Solirubrobacterales bacterium
CTGACGGTCCACGCCGACGACGGCACGCCGCTGCACGTCGAGGTGTTCGGCAACGAGGACGCGCCGACGCTCGTGCTCGTGCACGGCTGGACCTGCGCGCTGCGCTTCTGGGCCTACCAGCTGCGCGACCTCGCGGGAGAGGCGCGGATCGTCGCTTACGACCAGCGCGGGCACGCGCGCTCCGGCCAGCCGGCGAACGGCGACTACTCGATGCAGGCGTTCGGCGGCGACCTCGACGCGGTGCTGCGGGCGACGGCGCGAGAGGGCGACCGTCCGGTGGTCGCGGGCCACTCGCTCGGGGGGATGACGATCGTCGCGTGGGCGGCAGCGCAGGAGGGCGGCGTGGCAGACCGGATCTCGGGCGCGGCGCTCGTCTCGACGGGGATGAACGACCTGATCTCCGAGTCGCTCGTGCTGCGCACGCCGCAGCGGCTGAGCGGGGTGCAGGCGCTCGCCGGGCGGGCGATGCTGAGCGCGACCTCGCCGCTGCCGAGACGCTCGACGCCTATCAGCCACCGGATGGTCCAGTACGTCGCGATGGCGCCGGGAGCGTCGCCGGCGCGGGTCGCGTTCTGCGAGGAGATGGTGCTGAACACGCCGCGGGAGGTGCGCGGGGGGGTCGGGGCGACGCTGTCGCAGCTCGACATCTACGACGGCGTCGCGAGCCTCGACGTGCCGACGACGGTGATCGCCGGCGAGCGCGACCGCCTCACCCCGCCCGTCCACGCGCGCAAAATGGCGGAGGTGCTGCCACAGCTGCGCGAGCTGGTCGAGATCCCCGAGGCCGGCCACATGACGCCGATCGAGGCCCCCGAGCGCGTCGACGAAGCCCTCCGCGCCCTGATCGCCGACCGTGCGGTGCCGGTCGAGCCGCGGCGGGCGGCGTCTAGAAGCGCTTGACGTCGAGGAGTGAGGTCGGAACGCACACGAGGCGGTCGAGCACGTCGTCGGCTTCGGTTCCAGCTTCGACGAGAACGTGCGCGTCGCTGTAGATCAGCACAGCGGCGCCGACCGTGCCCGCCGGCCAGCCGTCGAACGCCTCACGCAGGACGACCATGTCATGCTCGCGGATCCGAGAGTCGAGAACCGTCATAGTTTTTAGAGGTTAGCTCTTGATGTACGCCGTGACAAGGCGCGGCGGAGCTTGTTCGCGACTGATCGCCCAGCTGGTCGTCACGCTCGCGACCGAGTCTCGTCGGCTCCGCAGTCCCTCGACCCGGACACGAACCTCGCAGAGCAGGCCATGGGGCGGGTTGGGGCGCACCGCTCGTACGGGTGATTCGAGAATCCCGCGAGCGAGCGCCGCCGCAAGATAGTCCACGTCGTTCACGCCGATGTCGAGGAGCACAGCGAAGCGCCGCGCCTTTGGGCCGCCGCTCGA
Source organism: Solirubrobacterales bacterium (assembly GCA_015655225.1). GTDB lineage: Bacteria > Actinomycetota > Thermoleophilia > Solirubrobacterales > Solirubrobacteraceae > Conexibacter. The sequence goes on from JAATFK010000328.1 coordinate 1,382, forward strand.
ATGTTCAGGGGCCAGCGAGTAGGTCGCCAGCTTCTCGTGCACGCCGAAGGCATCCTCGGCGCGTGGCATCGGCTCGCCGACTCGCGGGGGCCAGGTCATGACGCGATCGTGCAGCCAGAGCGGGCCGCGACGACCGCCGCGCGCGAGCGAATTGACAGCGCCGCGCGGGTTGCTGCACGAACAGAGCGTCACGCCCGACTATCGTCTCCGCGCGTGAACGCGCCGCTGGTCGCAGACGCAGGGGAGATCGCCGAGCGGGCGGTCGCGGACGTCGAGGCCCTCGTCGCCGTCTCCTCGCCCTCCGGCGACGTGGCCGGTGCGGAGGCGTGCGTCGCGGTCGTCCGTGAGCTCGCCCCGCCGGAGGCGGCCGTCGAGCGCGTCCCCTGCTCCTCCCCCGGCCACGCCGACGACGTGATCCTCCGCCTGACGGGCTCCGGCCAAGGCGCCAGCGGCCGCCGGCTGCTGCTGCTCGGCCACCTCGACACCGTCGTCCCCCACGATCGTCACCGGCCGGCCGAGCGCGACGGCGAGCGGCTCGTCGGCTCCGGCACGAGCGACATGAAGGGGGGCGACGCGCTCGCGCTCGGCCTGCTGCGCTCGCTCGCCCGCCGCCGCGACCGCTTCGCCGAGGTCGCCCTCCTGCTCGTGATGGACGAGGAGTGGCGCACGACGCCGTTCCTCCACGTCGAGCGCTTCGCCGGCTGGGACGCCTGCCTCTGCTTCGAGGCCGGCGAGCGCGACCCCGACGGCAACGAGGCGGTGATCGTCCAGCGCAAGGCGGCCGCGACCCTGCGCGTGCGCGGCCACGGGCGCGCGTCGCACTCCGGCGCGGCGCCCGACCGTGGCCGCAACGCGCTGCTCGCGCTCGCCGCCGCCGCGCAGGCGGTGGCCGCCGCCCACGCGCCGGCCGGCCCGGACCGCCTCACGGCGGTGCCGACGATCCTCCACAGCGGCGACGCGTTCAACGTCGTCCCCGCCGCCGGCGAGCTGCTCTGCGACCTGCGCTCCGACCGCACCGGCGCCTTCGAGGAGCTGCTCGCCGGGCTCCCGGCCGAGGTCGGCGGCGCGACGCTCACGAACGAGCTGATCCGCGTCTGGCCGGCGATGGACTCGCGCGCCGCGACCGCGGGGCTGCTCGCGCGCGCCGCCGCCCAGCTCGGGCAGCCGCTGACGGCGAACGCCCGCGGCGGTGCCAGCGACGCGAGCCATTTCGCCCCCACGATCCCCCTCACGGTCGACGGGCTCGGCCCGCGCGGCGGCGGCGCGCACGCGCCCGGCGAGCACCTCGCGATCCCGTCGCTCGAGCCCCGCGCGGCGGTCGCCCTCGCGCTCGCCGACGCGGTGCTGAGCGGCAGCGGCGGCGGGGCCTAGTCGGCAGCGGTCGGCTCGGCGGGCGCGACGCGCCCGTCGGTCCCGACCAGCAGCAGCGTCCCGTCGGGCCCGGCGAGGACGTCGCCGGGCGTCCAGCCGCGCACCGGGGCGGCCAGCCCGGCGCCGGCGAGGCGATGCGCGTCGCGGACGATCCCGAGGTGCAGGAGCGAGTCGGTCTCGGCCGCGATGTCGCCGTCGCCGAAGCGCAGCACGACGCGCAGGTCCGGCTCGACAGCCCTCGCCGCGAGCGCGATCGCCACGTTTCCGAGGTCGTCGGAGGTGACCGCCGCGAGCGCCCGCGCGCGGCGCAGCGAGAGGCGCTGCATCAGCTCGCGGTCGCTGCCCTCGGCGACGACCACCGGCAGCCCGTAGCGCTTCGCCAGCCGCACGCCGGGAGCGGCCGCGTTGCGCTCGACGCCGACGACCGGTATCCCCGCGTCCCTCAGCACGAGCGCGACGCGCAGCCCGACCTGACCGAGCCCGACGACGACGACGTGGTCGCGGCGCGGCATCCACCGGCGCCCGAGGATCGAGACGCGCCGCGGCTCCTGCAGGCGGTTGATGAGGCCGGCGGTGAAGACGGCCGCCGAGGCGAGCGCGCCGAGCATCGTGGCGGTCGCGACCAGCTTCGTCCCGTCGCTCGCGCGGGCGAGCGACGGGTTCGGCCCGACCGCCACGAGCGTGCGGACGCCGAGGAAGAGCGAGTCGACGAACGACTCGTTCAGCGCCGTGACGCCGACGATGACGTCGATCGTGAGCATCGCCATCAGGCCGAAGAAGCCGAGCACGAGGATCCGGCCGGACAGCTCGAACGGGTGCAGCGCGCCGCCGAGCCGGTCGAGCCAGTGGCGGACGCGGGCGGAGCCAAGTTCCCGGCGCGGTCTGACGCGCGCGACGCCCTCCTCGTCGATCCGGATCTCCTCGATCCCGTCGGCCGAGCGCCGCAGCGTGCGGGCGCCGTTGCTGACGCACGACGCCGCCAGCGGCCCCGCGACGAGGTCGGCCATCGAGACGACGACGCAGCCGTCGACCGCGAGCTGCAGCTGCTCGCCGACGGTGCGGTCGAAGATCGTCACGACGAGCCGGGCCTCGGGGCGCTCGTGGGCGACGAGCAGCGCGAGCCGCAGCGCGAACGCGTCGTCGCGGGTGACGATCGCGACCGCGACCGGTCTCAGCGCCAGCTTCGCCGACAGCTGCGCGTCGCTCGGGTGGTGCAGCCACTCGGTGAGGACACCGGCGTTCTCGAGGTCGCGGACGATCGCCGCGGTCAGCCCGCCGTCGCCGGCGACCAGCACCATCTCGTCCGATTGCATGGACGGGAAGGATGCCCGCCCGGGCGCGGTGATGCGTGGCGGCCCACGACGCACCGGTTCCCGACGTGTCAAGGCCGGTTCTCACCGGATGCTCACCAGCTCTCACGAAGCGTTCAGGCAGGCATGGTCTGATGGTTGGCGATGGCGGTCCGTCGCTCCTGTCCCCGCGCCGTGACCGTCGCCGTCAGCGCCGTCGCGTGGGCCGCGCTCTTGGGCGCTGGCCCCGCCAACGCGCTGATGCTGTCCCCGCGCCAGCCCGCGGTCGCCGTCCCCCCTACGGCGGCCGCGGGCGACGTGGCGGGCGCTGTCTCGTGGGATCGCGTCCTCACGCACCTGCCCGTGACCGCGAGCGCCGCGGCCGGCGAGCCGGCCACCGTCGACCGTGCGCTGAGGACGGCGGACGGGACGACGATCCACGTCGAGGACCGCTCCAGCGACCCGACCGGCGCGGTCGCGGCCTCGTACGTGAGCTTCCTCGGCTCGCTGCCGCACGGCTCCGAGCTGGGCTTGCTGAAGGTGCGGATCGTGCCGACCGCAAGCGTCGCGACCGCGTGCGGGGGAACCGCCGGCGACGGCGTGCTCGCGTGCTACGCGGACGCCGACGACACGATGGTGGTGCCGGCCGACGCGACCTCGACCGGAGGGACGAGCGGCGTCACGCTCGACTACGTGCTCGCGCACGAGTACGGCCACCACGTCGCCGCGCACCGCAGCGACGCACCGTATCCGTCGCTCGACTTCGGGCCGAAGTACTGGGCCTCCTACGAGCGCATCTGCAGCGGGACGCTCGACGGCAGATACGCGCCCGGGGACGAGTCCGAGGGATACCTGGAGAACCCCGGGAGAACTGGGCGGAGACGTACGCGCGGCTGACGTTCCCGACCCAGCCGTGGACGTTCGACGCGGCCCTGAAGCCGACGCCGGGCGCGCTCGCGGCCGCCCGAAGAGACGTGACCGACCCGTGGACGGGACCGAAGACGGTGCGCTTCGCGGGAACGCTCGACGCGACCCACCCGGTCGCGCGCAGAACGCTGACGGTGACGCTCGACGGCGCCTTCTCGGTGAAGCTGAACGGCCCCGCGACGGCCGACTTCGACGTGGTCGTCAGATCCGGCGGGAAGGTCGTCGGCCAGAGCAGCGGCCAGGCCGCCCACGACCTCCTCTCGTTCGCGAGCGCCTGCCGCAGCAAGCCGAGCGAGCGCGTCGCGGTCGAGATCGTGCGGCGCAGCGGAGCGGGCGCGTTCCGGGCGGCCGTGACGTACGCGGGATAACGAGACACAGCATCGCTCGTTGCCACCGTCGTCCCCACGAGCTATTCTCGACAACGGTCAACGCGATGATCTCGATTCGTCGCCTTGCGAAGGCCTGAGGTTGCTGCCTCGGGCCTTCCGCGTTAAAAGAAAATGCCTGGCGCCGTTGCTGCGACGCCAGGCCGTGCGCCTAGCGCGTGACCTGATGGGTAATTGCGACATCTTCGCCCCAATTTGGAGCGCCGCCTCACCCACCCGCCCGCAGGAACGTGAGGACGGCGAGGACGCGGCGGTGGTCGTCGTCGGTGGCGGGCAGGTCGAGCTTCCCGAAGATGTTCGAGATGTGCTTCTCGACCGCGCCGGGAGTGACGACCATCGCCCGCGCGATCGCGGCGTTCGTGCGGCCCTCCGCCATCAGCGACAGCGCCTCCCGCTCGCGCGGCGTGAGCGCGCTCAGCTCGGCGTCGCCGCCCTCCCGGTCACGCGTGCGCACCAGCTCGGCGACGACCTCGCGGTCGAGCGCCATCCCGCCCCCGGCGACGCGCTCGACGGCGTCGAGGAAGCCCGCCACGTCGCCGACCCGCTCCTTCAGCAGGTAGCCGACCCCGCCCTCCCCCGAAGCCAGCAGCTCGGCCGTGTACACCGGTTCGACGTACTGCGAGAGGATCAGCACGCCGAGCCCCGGCTGCCGCGCACGGATCTCGATCGCCGCCCGCACGCCCTCGTCGCTGAAGCTCGGCGGCAGCCGCACGTCGACGATCGCGAGATCCGGTCTGTGCCCTGCGACGATCCGCAGCAGCCCGGGACCGTCCTCCGCCTGCGCGACGACCTCGACGCCATGCTCTCGCAGCAGCGCGACGATCCCCTCGCGCAGCAGCGCATGGTCCTCGGCGATCACGACCCGCATGGCAGCTCCGCCCGAACGCTCGTGCCGCTGCCCGGAGGCGCGACGGCGGTGATCGTGAGCGTCCCGTCGAGCGCCTCGACCCGCGCCCGCAGGCCGCTCAGCCCCGAGCCGGCCGGGTCGGCGCCGCCCGGCCCGTCGTCGGCGACCTCGACCACGAGGCGGTCGTCGTGCTCGCGGATCGTGATCCGGGCCGACGCGCCCGGCGCGTGCTTGGCGACGTTCGTGAGCGCCTCCGCGACGACGAAGTAGGCCGCCGTCTCGACCACCGGCAGCCGCCGCCGATCCAGCTCGGAGGTGATCGTCACGGGCGTGAGCGACCGCCCCGCGATCCCCTCGACGGCGGCCGCCAGCCCGCGGTCGGCGAGCACCGGCGGCGCGATCCCGCGTGCGAGGTCGCGCAGCTCGCGGATCGCGGCGCTGGCCTCGTCGCGCGCGCCGCGGACGAGCGCCGCGACCTCCGGCTGCCCGTCCAGCCGCGCCTCCGCGCGGCCCAGCTGCATCGTCAGTGCGACGAGCCGCGCCTGCGCGCCGTCGTGGAGGTCCCGCTCGATCCGCCGCAGCTCCGCCGCCTGCACGTCGAGCGCGCCGCGCCGCGTGCGGGTCAGGACGTCGACGCGGTCGGTCAGCTCCCGCTCGCGCGCGTGCGGCGGGAGCCGGTCCTGGTAGACGTAGAGGACGTGCAGCGCGAGCAGGAGCGCGAAGCCGATCCACGGCCAGATCGGCCAGAAGGTCCCCGCGCCGCCGAGCACCCAGTTGAAGAGGGCGTTCACGCAGAGCACCCCGCTGACCGACGCGTCCAGCACCAGCCAGCGGCGCCGGCCGGCCGGCGAGCGGGCCGCCTGCCGCCAGCAGAACACGAGGGCGAGCACGGTCCCGAGCCCGAGCCAGACCCAGCCGGCCCAGAACGCGCCGCCGCCGGCCGCCGCCCAGACGACCGTCGAGGCCAGTCCGGTGAGCGCGGCGAGCGCGGTCAGGAGCGAGAGCGCACGGCTGGGCTCGTCGTCGCCGACGAGCCCCTCCCGCGTGACGCCGTCGGGCTGCTCGGCGGTCATGAGCGCTGCGCCAGCTGGGTCTCCGCCACCACCGTCGCATCATCCCAGTCGCGCTCGCCCGCGTCAGCCGGCTCCCGCTCGGGCGCGACTCGCCAGCCGCGCTCGCCCAGCAGCGCGACGACCGCCGGGAGCGCGACCCCGCGCACGAGCGTCGCGTCGACCAGCACCGCGGCCGCGAGCCCGACGCCGAGCTGCTTGAAGTTCAGCAGCGACAGCGTCGCGAAGATCGCGAACACGGCGACCATCACGATCGCGGCGCTCGTGACCGTGCCGGCGGTCGCGCCGACGCCCTCGGCCGCCGCGTCGCGCGCCGAGAGGCCGCGCCGGCGCGCCTCGCGGATCCGCTCCAGCACCAGCACCGTGTAGTCCATCGAGAGGCCGAAGAGGACCACGAAGGCGAACAGCGGCAGCCACGAGATGATCGAGCCGCTGGAGTGGAAGCCGAGCAGGTGCTCGGCCCAGTGGTGCTGGAAGACGGCGACGAGCACGCCGTAGGCGGCGCCGATCGAGAGCAGGTTCAGGCCCATCACGGCGAGCGCCAGCAGCGGCGAGCCGAACGTCACGAGCAGCAGCAGGAAGCCGAGCGCGAGCACGAAGCCGATCACCTCGGGCGTCGCGCTGTGCAGCCGTTGGGTGAAGTCGGCGTCGCCGGCGGCCGCGCCGCCGACGAGCAGCTTCGCGTCCGGCGCGACCCGCGTCGCGGTGGGCGCGACGTCGTGGCGCAGTGCCGCGACCGTGCGCTTGGCGACCCCGGGGCCGCGGTCGGGCATCGGCACGTCGATCCGCGCGGTGCGGTCGTCGTGGGCGACGGTGACCGTCACGTCGCCGTGACCGCCGGTCGTGCGCCGCGCGCGCTGACCGAGCGCGGCGAGCTGGGTGCGGGCGTGCGGCGTTCCGAGCGAGCTGCCGGTGACGACCAGCTCGGCCGCGTCGGGCGCGCCCGGGAAGGTCGCCTCGCTCGCCCGGATCGCCTGCGCGGCGGGCAGGTCGCGCGGCAGGTCGGCGTCGCTCTCCTGCGCCGTGCGCATCCCGAAGGTCGGGACCGCGAGCGCGCCGAGGAGGCAGACGGCGGTCAGCAGCGCCGCGACCGGCCGGCGCGTGACGAGGCGCGCGAGCCGCGCCCAGCCGCCGAGCAGCTTGCCGGCGGCCGCCTCGCGACGGGCGCGCCGCGCCCGCATGCGTCGGTAGCCGGGGATCGCGCCGCGGTCGACGCGGTCGCCGAGCAGCGCGAGCACCGCCGGCAGCACCGTCAGGGAGCCGATCACGGCGATCAGGACGACGAGGATGGTGCCGAGGCCCATCGAGACGAAGTCCCCCAGGCCGGTGATCAGGAGGCCCGCGAGGGCGACCATCACGGTGATCCCGGAGATCAGGATCGCGCGCCCGACGGTCGCGGCGGCGGCGTCGAGCGCGGCCGTCGCGGTGCGTCCGCGGCGGCGCTCCTCGCGCTCGCGGCGGATGTAGAAGAGCGAGTAGTCGACGCCGACCGCGAGCCCGATGAGGACGATCACCGAGGAGGTCGAGTCACCGGTCGGGGCGAGCTGGGAGACGAGCCCGAGCGCGCCGAGCGCGGCCCCGACGGAGGTGAGGCCGAGCAGCAGCGGGACGGACGCGGCGACGAGCGCGCCGAAGGCGAGGATCAGGATCAGCAGGGTGACGGGGATCGAGATCAGCTCGGCCCGGTGGAGGTCGTGGTCGACGATCGAGCTGAAGGCCTTGTCGGTCGTGCCGGCGCCGGCCTCCTGGAGCGTGACGCCGGGGCTCGCGGCGCGCACCGACGCGACCGCGCCCTCGAGTCTGTCGAGATGATCGGAGGCGTGGTCGGGGTCACCGCGCAGCGTCGCCTGGACGAGCTGCGCGCGGCCGCCGGCGGCCGACAGGGCCGGCGCCTCGCGCGGCGTGCGGACGGAGGCGACGGTCGGCAGCGTGGCGGCGCGTCTCGCCA
>JAATFK010000496.1 GCA_015655225.1 Solirubrobacterales bacterium
CCTCGACCTCTGGCTCGGCTCCGCGCTGCTCGGCGCGGTGCTCGTGCCGGTCAACACGCACCTGCGCGGCGAGGGCCTGCGCTACATCGTCGAGCACTGCGGGGCGAACGTCGCCGTCGTCGACGCGGAGCTGGTCGAGCCGTTCGAGGCGGCCGTGCCGGTGGGCGTCGGGCCGGGGCAGCTCTACGTGCACGGCGGTCTCCCCGGTGGCCGTTGGGCGTCCCTCGCGGAGCTGCTGGCGGGCGGGCACGCGGCGGCGGCGCGCGCCGCCGTCTGTCCCGGGGACCTCGCGTCGGTGCTCTACACGTCGGGCACGACGGGGCTCCCGAAGGGCGTCATGATCAGCCAGAACACCTACGCCGCGGCCGGCTTCGAGTACGCCGCGCGCTACGTGCGGATGCGCTCCGACGACGTGCTCTACACCTGCCTGCCGCTGTTCCACATCAACGCGCAGTCGATCTCCGCGATGCCGTCGCTGCTGACCGGCCGGCCGTGGGTGATGGACACGAGATTCTCCGGCTCGCGCTTCTTCGACCAGATGCGCGAGCACCGCGCGACCGTCTTCAACTACATCGGCGCGATGCTGACGATCCTGCTGAAGCAGCCGGCGCGCGCCGACGACGCCGAGAACCCGATCCGGCTGGCGACCGGCAGCTCCGCGCCGGCCGAGTTCTGGCGCGAGTTCGAGCGCCGCTTCGGGATCCTGCTGGTCGAGATCTACGGGCTCACCGAGTCGGCTGGCGTCGCGCTCGCGAGCCCGCCGGACGACGTCCGCGTCGGCAGATGCGGCGTTCCCGTCAGCTGGGCCGACGTGCAGATCCAGCGGCCCGACGGGAGCGAGGCGGCGCCGGACAAGCCGGGCGAGTTCGTGATCCGCAGCAAGCGGGAGAACACGCTCTTCCAGGGCTACTTCAAGAACCCCGAGGCGACGGCGGCGGCGACCGACGCGCGCGGCTGGTTCCACTCCGGCGACCGTGGCGCGCGCTCCGAGGACGGCTACTTCCGCTTCATCGACCGGCTGAAGGACTCGATCCGGCGCCGGGGCGAGAACATCTCTTCCTACGAGGTCGAGCGGATCGTCAACTCGCATCCGGCGGTCGCCGAGAGCGCGGCGGTCGGGGTGCCGTCGGAGCTGGGGGAGGAGGAGGTGATGGCGGTCGTCGTCGCGAGACCGGGGCAGACGGTCGACCCGGCCGAGCTCGTCGCGTTCTGCGCCGAGCGGATCGCCTCCTTCATGGTCCCGCGCTACGTGCTGCTGCGCGACGAGCTGCCGAAGACGCCGACGCAGAAGGTGCAGAAGTTCGCGCTGCGCGAGGCGGGCGCGACCGGGGCGTGGGACCGGCTCGGCTCAGCCTCTGCGTGAGGGCCGCACGAAGGCGACCTCGACGTGGCGGGCGGTGAAGCGCCAGCAGTCGGGGGTGAGGCGGAAGCGGTCGCGGCACTCGCCGACGTACTTCGGGACGTCGCCCCGCGTCGGCATGCGCGTGTCGCCCTCTTGCCGATCGTGGCGATAGTTGATCATGTAACAGACGCTCGTCGCCTCGGTGTCGCTCAGCAGGTCGACGCCGACGTTCGTGAAGACGTGACGGGAGACGCGCCGCGCGAGCCCCTCGCGCTTGACGAACCACTCGCGGATCGCGGCGCGGCCGTCGAGGACGAGGTCGGTGCCGGACCAGACGGCGTCCTCCGTGAAGAGGTCGGCGATCCCGCCGGCGTTGCCGAAGTCGACGAGCCGCGCGTATTCGACGATCAGCCGCTCGCAGCTGCGCTCGGCGATCAGGCGGGCGAGATCGTCCATGGGCGTGGAGGTTATGGCCGCGGGGTCGGTGGCGGGGCTGTCGGGAGCGCCAGTCGGTGGAGCAGCGCGGCGAGGGCGGCGGGGTCCTCGACCATCGGGAAGTGGCCGCCGGGGATCTCCCTCACGTCGACGCCCGGGCGTCGGTGGGCCTTCGCGCGCTCGGCGGCGGGGTCGAACAGCGGGTCGTCGGTCGCGATCACGACCGTCGTCGGCGCCGGCGGGTCGGGCCGTGGCGGCGGCCGGTCGGGCGGCGGCGCCATCGGGCGCAGGCGGGCGGCGAGCTCCCGCGCGGTCGCCGGCGGGACGCCGCGGTAGAGGGAAGCGACCGCCGCCGCCGGCTCCCACACGGAGGTGCCGTCGGCACGGGTGGCGGGCCATGGGAAGCCGTCGCGCAGCGGTCCGAACCCGGGGCAGAGGAGGACGACGGCGGGGGAGCCGCCCGCGCGGTCCGGTCCGGCGGGGGCGGTCGAGCCGGCGGGGGTGTGCGGGCCGGCGGGGGCGGCCGGGCCGGCGGGGGCGTGCGGGCCGGCGGGGGCGCCCGGGCCGGCCGCGCCGGCCGCCCCGTCCGGCGTGGCCGACCCAGACACATCAAAGTTGCTGCCCCCTAAGGGAAGCAATCTTGTCCTCTTCCCGGGCGCCGCGGGCGGCTCGGGCGGCCCGGACGCGGGAGGCGGCGCGGCGGCGGCATCCCGCAGCGCCGCCGCGACGTGCGGCGCGTAGCCGGCTCCCATCGAGTGGCCGACCACGACCGGGCCGGCGCCGACGCGTCCCACGACCGCCGTGACCGCCGCGGCGATCCGCTCCTCCCAGCCGGCGTGGGGGTCGTGGAGCGGCAGCTTGGGCGCGACGACGGCGTGGCCTCGCGCCCGCAGCTCGTCCGCCAGCGGCTCCCAGCAGCTCGGGTCGTGCCAGGCGCCGTGGAGCAGGACGAACGTGGTCACGTGGCCTGCAGCAGCTCCAGCAGCGAGGCGGCGTGCTTGTCGACGAACGACGGGCCGATGCCTCTGATCGCCAGCAGCTCGGCGTCGGTGCGCGGCTGGCGGCGAACGATCTCGCGCAGCGTCGCGTCGGTCGCGACCGTGTAGGCCGGTCTGCCGTCGGCGCGGTCGCGGCGCCACGCCTTCAGCGGCGCGAGGTCGGCGTCGGCGACCGGCGGGCCCTCCTCGGCCGGCGCCGCGCCGCCGCCGCGCGAGCGGGCCCGGCCGTTCGCCGCGACCGTGATCTCCGGCAGCCAGTCGACCGGGTCGTGCACGTCGCAGCAGCGGCCCAGCGGCGCGATCGGCTCGTCGTCACCGAAGTGGTCGAGCAGCTGGCGCCGGCGACAGCGGTCGCCCGTCGCGGCGTAGTGCTCGATCGAGCGGTAGGACTGCCAG
>JAATFK010000642.1 GCA_015655225.1 Solirubrobacterales bacterium
AGCTTCGCGACCAGGCGCGGCACCCAATGCAGTCCGTAGACCGCCCCACCCGCCGCGAGCAGCATGAGGGTCCACCAGATCCAACTCGGGCCGGGGCTGCGAATCGGTGCCGAGGTCCGTCGGCGCCCGCTGCCCCAGGGCTGCAGCGGCGGGGCGCTCGGCATTTCGTCGTCATGGCCCCGCCTGCCCACGCTCGCCCCCCGATCCACGCCCCTGCGGCGTCACGGTACCCGAGGCACCGTCTTTGGGCAAATCAGCGCGAGGCTAGGTGCTCGGCTTCGCCTTCGGCCGGTTCACGTCGTACTGGAGCAGCAGCCGCGGCACCGTGCTCGCACGGTAGCCGCGGTGCGCGTCCACCTGGAGCGTCCAGCGGCCGTAGGAGAGCTTGAACGGGAAGAGCTGCGTCGGCGCTGTCTTGAGGTGACCGCAGGCGCCCGCCGCGTGGCCGATCCGGACCGAGGTGCGCAGCTTCCCGTTCGGCGCGACGTAGTGGACGTAGACGGCGCTGCCGGCGCCCATCCCGAGCACGCGCCAGCGCACTCTGAGCGTGTTCGGGTTCCCGGTCGTGGGGGAGAACGACGCCGTCAGCGGCGTCAGCGCGAAGGTCGCGCTCGCGACGTGCGGGCCGTCGGTGACCGACAGCGTCTCGTCGCGCTCGCCGGTCGTGCCGGCATAGGCCGGGGCGGTGAAGCGCGCGCGGATGCGGCCCTTGCCGTCGGTCTTGCCGCTGCCGAGCTGCTGCGTGCCGCGCAGCTTCGCGGTCCACGACGCGTTCGGCGAGAAGCCGCTGCCGGTCAGCCAGCCGCTCCCGCCGCTGTGGTAGCAGCCGGGCGCGAGTGAGACCTTCGCGGCGCCGGCAGCCGCCGGGGCGGCGGCGGGGACGAGCAGCGCGGCGGCGGCGAGCGCGAGCAGCGGACGGGGGGAGCGGCGGAGCACGGGCGTCATCAATCGTTGCAAACGCGCGGGGTGGGCCGTCGATGCGGTGGGGCGCCGCGTCCAGGCGTCGGGTGCACCGGGGGCTCCGGTGGGATACAACCCCACGAGGATTCGCGTGATCGACGACACGGGAGGAACGCCATGCCGACCTACATCATGCTCTCGACCTTGACGCCCGAGGGTACGCAGACGATCAAGAACAATCCGCAGCGCATCCGCGAGATCAACAAGGAAGTCGAGCAGCTCGGCGCGACCGTGAAGGCGCAGTGGTGCACGCTCGGCCGCTTCGACTTCGTCAACGTCGTCGAGGCGCCCGACGAGAAGACGATCGCGCGCGTCTCGCTGGAGCTCGGCTCGCGCGGAACGGTTCGCTACGAGACGCTCTCGGCGATCCCGATCGACGACTTCATCTCGTCGCTGTAGGACCTGGCTCGTGGCGGACAGAGTCCTCGTCATCGGCGCCGGCGGCCGCGAGCACGCGATCGTGCGTGCGCTGAACCGCTCGCCGCGGGCCCCCGAGGTGCTGTGCGCACCGGGCAACGCCGGCATCGCGGCGGATGCCCGCGTGCTCGACGTCGCCGTGGACGACGTCCCCGGGCTCGTCGCCGCCGCGCAGGCCGAGGGCGTCGCGCTGACCGTCGTCGGGCCCGAGGTGCCGCTCGTCGCGGGCGTCGTGGACGCGTTCGCGGCCGCCGGGCTGCGCTGCTTCGGGCCGGTCGCGGCGGCCGCGCGGCTAGAGGGCTCGAAGGCCTTCTCGAAGGAGCTGATGGACGCCGCCGGCGTCTCGACCGCCGCCCACGCCGTCGTCACGACGGTCGCCGACGGGCTCGCCGCGATCGATCGCTACCCCGTCGTGATCAAGGCGGACGGCCTCGCCGCCGGCAAGGGCGTGATCATCGCCGCCTCCGAGGAGGAGGCGCGCGAGGCGCTGACCGCGTTCCTGGTCGACCACCTCCACGACACCGAGCAGGTCGTCGTCGAGGAGCACCTCGTCGGCGAGGAGGTCTCGCTGCTCGCGCTGTGCGACGGCGAGCAGGCGCTGCCGATGGCTCCGGCACAGGACTACAAGCGGATCTTCGACGGCGACGAGGGACCGAACACCGGCGGGATGGGCTCCTACTCGCCCGTCCCCGGCTTCGGTGCCGAGCGCGCGCTGGAGCTTGCCGCGCAGGTCCACCAGCCGATCGTGGACGAGCTGGCGCGTCGCGGGACGCCGTTCCACGGCGTGCTCTACGCCGGCTTGATGCTGACCGCCGACGGCGTGCGCGTGCTGGAGTACAACGTGCGCTTCGGCGACCCCGAGACGCAGGCGGTGCTGCCGCGGCTGCGCTCCGACCTGCTCGACCTGCTGAGCCGCGCGACCGAGCCCGGCGGCCTCGCCGGGGTCGAGATGGCGTGGGCGGAGGAGACGGCCGTCACGCTCGTGCTCGCGAGCGCCGGCTATCCCGAGGCGCCGCGCACCGGCGACCCGATCAGCGGGCTCGACGCGGCCGCCGCCACGGGCGTCGAGGTGACCCACGCCGGCACCGCCCGCGACGCGAGCGGCGCGATCGTGACGGCTGGCGGGCGCGTCCTCAATGTCACCGCACTGGGCGCCGACGCGGCGTCCGCCCGTGACTCGGCCTATGCTGCGGCCGACCTGATCGACTTCGACGGACGCCAGCTGCGGCGGGACATCGCCCTGCGGGCCGTCGCACCAACCCGGAGCCCCGCATGAGCGAAGAGCCGCAACTGTCCGCCGTCCCCGAGACCCCCGACGAGCTGTCGCCGACCGAGACGGCCGAGCAGGTCGCCGAGCTGGAGCAGGAGCTGACGGCCGACGGCGTCCTCGTCGGCATCGTGATGGGCTCCGAGAGCGACCGCCCGGCGATGGAGAGAGCCGCGACCGAGCTCGACAGACGCGGGATCGCCCACGAGGTCAACGTGATGTCCGCCCACCGCGACCCCGACACGGTCGCCGACTACGCGAAGAACGCCGCCCCCCGCGGCATCAAGGTGATCATCGCCGGAGCCGGCCTCTCGGCGGCGCTGCCGGGCGTCGTCGCGGCGCACACCGAGCTGCCCGTGATCGGCGTGCCGCTGACGAGCAGAACGTCGATCGCCGGCGGCCTCGACGCGCTGCTCTCGATCGCGCAGATGCCGCCCGGCGTCCCCGTCGCGTGCGTCGGGATCGACAACGCGCGCAACGCGGCGGTCCTCGCCGCCCGCATCCTCGGGGCCTAGGCGGGCTCTCGCGCCGCGGGCCCGGTCGCCGGCCGGGGCTCGCGGCCCGTGTCCTTGCATAATCAGCCGCATGATCGCCCGCTACACACGCCCCGAGCTCGGCCGCCTCTGGTCCGACGCAGCCCGCATGACCGCCTGGCGCGACGTCGAGGTCGCCGCCTGTGAGGCGATGGACGGCCCCACGCCGCAGGAGCTGGAGGCGATCCGCGCGGCGACCTTCACGGTCGAGGCGGTCGACGAGCGCGAGCGCACGACCGACCACGACGTCGCCGCCTTCGTCGACGTGCTGTCGGCCTCCGCCGGTCCCGCCGGCCGCTGGATCCACTTCGGCCTGACCTCCTCCGACGTGCTCGACACCGCGCTCG